>JAEXPG010000125.1 GCA_023447015.1 Verrucomicrobiota bacterium | reverse complement strand
TCGGGGGGGCGGGGGGCGCTGATACCGCCCCCGCCACAGGGGCGGCTGCGGTCAGTCCTCGGTGCGCTCCTCGACGATGCGGCCGTCGAAGAGGTGCACGGTGCGGTCGGCGCTGCGGGCGAAGCGGTTGTCGTGGGTGACCATCACGATGGTCGAGCCGGCGCGGTGGAGGTCGCGCAGGAGCTCCATCACGGCGTCGCCGTTTTTCGAATCCAGGTTGCCGGTGGGCTCGTCGGCCAGGAGGACGGAGGGGCTGCCGGCGAGGGCGCGGGCGACGGCGACGCGCTGCTGCGGACCGCCGGAGAGCTGGGAGGGCAGGTGCTTGGCGCGGTGGCCCATGCCGACGCGCTCGAGGGCGGCGGTGGCGCGCTGCTTGCGCTCGGTGGCGGGCATGCCGCGGTAGGTGAGCGGGAGCTCGACGTTCTCGAAGACGGTGAGGTCGCCGATGAGGTTGAACGACTGGAAGATGAACCCGATCTCACGGTTGCGGATACGGGCGCGGTCGGCGAGCGAGAGGTTCTCGACGGGGGTGCCGTTGAGCAGGTACTTGCCGTCGGAGGGCGAGTCGAGGAGGCCGAGGATGGAGAGCAGGGTGGACTAGCCGCAGCCGGAGGGGCCGGCGATGGAGACGAACTCGCCCTTGAAGATGTCGAGGTGGATGCCGGCGAGGGCGTGGGTCTCGACCTCGTCGGTGAGGAAGACCTTCTTGATGCCTTCGAGCTTGATGAGGGACTGGCCGTTGGCGGAGGCGGTGGTCTCGGCGGATTCGGGCATGGAAGCGGTGGACATGGCGGTTGCGGTTTCGGGGGTTGTCGTGGTGTAGAAAACGGGAAAGTGCGGGGGGATCAATTGAGGCGCACCCGGTCGGTGCTGTCCCAGTTGGACATGTCGGAGAGGATCACGCGGTCGCCGGGCTGGAGGCCGGAGACGATCTCGATGGTGTTGACCGAGCTGCGGCCGAACTGGACGGGGATGCGGGTGGCGATGCTGTCGTCGGCGTCGAGGCGGAAGACGCCCACGGTGCTGCGTTCCTGGCCGAAGGCCGGGCGGCCGACGTAGACGACGTTGTCGAGGCGCTCGAGCTCGACGGTGCCGTCGACGGAGAGGTCGGGGCGCGCGCCCTTGGGCAGGTCACCGGTGAGGGCGACGTCGACCAGGACCGTGCCGTTGGCCACGGCGGGGTCGATGCGGGAGACGCGGCCGGCGACGACGCCGTTGCGCGTGTCGACGGAGGCGGTCTGGCCGATGAGGATGTCCTTGGCCTGCGTCTCCGCGATGCGGATCTCGGCCTTGAGGTTGGTGGGGTCGGCGACGCGGGCGAGGTTGCTGCCGGGGTTGACCTGCTGGCCGACCTCGAGCGGGAGGGCCTGGAGGACGCCGGCGACGCCGGCGCGGACGTGGAGGGCCTCGGCATCGCGGCGGGCGAGGTCGGCCTGGGCGCGGAGGCGGGCGACCTCGGCATCCTTGGGGGCGATCTGGGCGTTGCGGGTGCGGCGGGCGAGCTCGAGGCGTTTCTGCTCGATCTCCCAGCAGGCGGCGGCCGCCTCGGCGGTGACCTTGGACTGTTTGAGGACGACGGAGGCGACGAGCCCGTCCTTGAAGAGCTCCTCGTTGACCTCGGCCTGGAGGCGGGCGCGCTCGTAGTCGGATTTCACGCTCGCGGCGCGGGCTTCCATCTCGAGGAGGTTGCGGTCGGTCTGGGCGACGAGGCTCTCGTACTCGGCCTCGCCGGCCTTGAGGGACAGGGCGGCGTTGAGGGCGGCCTGTTCGACGTCGGGGTTGGAGAGCTCGAGGATCAGGGAATCGGGCTGCACGACGGCTCCGGGGCGGAGGACGATGCGCTCGACGCGACCGCTGGTGCGGGCGGCGAGCCAGCGGATGTCGACCGGGACGAGGGTGCCGAGGCCGCGGACCTGGCGGATCATCGGGCCCTGTTTGACGGTATCGATCCAGACCAGGCTGCGTTCGACGGTGGGCGCGGCCGGCTTGAGCCGGGCGAGGAAGAAGGTGATGCCAGCGAGCACGAAGACGGCGGCTGAAACGATGATGATCAGGCGGCGGCGTTTCTCTTTGGCGGCGTTGGGGCGAGGAATGTCCATGTGGCGGTTTGCTCCACTATTGCAGGGGGTATGCCAGCGAATTCCCGGTGTTGCTACCTCTTGATGGACAGTGTGAAGGATCCGGTATCGCTTGCCGACGGTCGGGCGCTCGACGCCGTGGCTGGGATGGGGGCGTCCCAGTAATGGGACGCGCCGCCGACGCGTTAACCGGCGGTTGCACTCATTGTTGGCATGCGGTCGGGTTTGCCCGGCGCGGCGGGCGGTGCGTAGTCACAGCGGATCATCCAACACCCCTATGTGGAAGAAACCTTACGGTAAAACCGGCAAAGAAATCTCGGTCATCGGCTTCGGCGCCATGCGCTTCGCCAACCCCGCCGACCTCGACGGCTCCGCCGCGGTGGTGCGCCATGCCCACGCGAAGGGCATCAACTATTTCGACACCGCGCCGTACTACTGCGACGACCGCAGCGAGGACATCATGGGGCGGGCGTTCAAGGCGATGCCGCGCGACACGTTCCATGTGTCGACGAAGTGCGCGGAGGCCGACGGCGACAAACTGCGCGCGAGCCTCGAGCGTTCGCTCCAGCGGCTCGGCGTGGACTCGATCGACTTCTTCCACATCTGGTGCCTGCTTCAGCCCGGCGCCCTGGACGAGCGGCGCAAGGGCGGGGCGATCGCCGCCGCGCAGCGCGCGAAGCAGGAGGGGCTGATCAAGCACCTCGTCGTCTCCTCGCACCTCAACGGCGAGGACAACGCCGCCGTGCTCGACACCGGTCTCTTCGAGGGCATCACGATCGGCTACAACGCCATCAATTTCCCGTTCCGAGGGAAGGTGCTCGAGTCCGCGGCGAAGCACGGCATCGGCGTGGCGACGATGAACCCGCTGGGCGGCGGCCTGATCCCGCGCAACGCTGAGCGCCTCGCGTTCCTGAAGGGACCGCAGGACCAGGACGTCGTGCAGGCGGCGATCCGCTTCAACGTCTCGCAACCGGCGATCACCTGCGCGTTGGTCGGCTTCTCCTGCGAACGCGAGGTCGACGAGGCGGTGGCGGCCGTGGAGAACTTCCAGCCCTATCCGCCCGCGCACATCGAGCGCGTGAAGGCGAGCATCGGCTCGAGCTTCGAGGGGTTCTGCACGGGGTGCGGCTACTGCATCCCGTGCCCGGTGGACATCGCGATCCCGAAGCTGATGGACACCTACAACCAGAAGATCCTCGAGGGCACGGACGCCGCGATGAAGGAACGCCTGAAGTGGCACTGGGCCATGCCGGCGTCCGCCGCGGCGGTATGCACGGAGTGCGGCGCCTGCGAGGATGCCTGCACGCAGCACCTGCCGATCCGCGAGCGCCTGAAGGAGATCGCCGCGCTGGCGTGAGGCCGGGGCGGCGGCTCGGGCGCGCGATCAGGCGCCGGGCGTGGCGGCGTTGCCCTGGCGCTCGCGCTCGGTGCGGAGCCGGAGCTGGCCGCAGGCGGCGTCGATCTCGTGGCCCTTCTCGCGGCGCAGGGTGAAGGAGATGCCCTGGCGCTCGAGGACGGCCGCGAACTTCTCCTGGCGGGCGAGGGCGGGGCGTTTCCACTCCAGTCCGGCGACGGTGTTGTAGGGGATGAGGTTCACGTGCGCGTGCAGGTCGCGCGCGATGCCGGCGAGGCGCTCGGCCTGGTCGAGCGAGTCGTTGACGTCCTCGATGAGGATGAACTCCAGCGTGAGCATGCGGCCGTGCTTCTCGGCGAACTCCTGCGCGGCGGGGATGAGCTCGGCGAGCGGCCAGCGCTTGTTCACCGGCATGATGCGCTCGCGCACCTCGTCGGTGGCGCCGTGGAGGCTGATCGCGAGGCGGAAGCCCAGCGGCTCCTCGGCGAGGCGGCGGATCTGCGGGACGAGGCCGCTGGTCGAGAGGGTGATGCGGCGCGCGCCGAAGGCGAGGCCCCAGTCGGCGTTGAGGATGGTGAGCGCGGCGATGAGGGCGTCGTAGTTGTGGAGCGGTTCGCCCATGCCCATGACGACGAGGTTGTCGAACGAGGCGATCTCGGCGCGGGCGCGGGGCGTGCGGGCGTCCTCGCGGTAGCAGACCTGCAGGAGCTGGGCGACGATCTCGCCGGCGGAGAGGTTGCGCTTGAGGCCGTCGAGCCCGGAGGCGCAGAAGACGCAGCCCATCGCGCAGCCGACCTGGGTGGAGATGCAGATGGTCTTGCGCGAGTGGTCGACGCCCACGCCGTCCTGCGGCGCGCGGATGATGACGGTCTCGATCAGCGCGCCGTCGCGCAGCTCGAGGAGGAGCTTGTCCGTCACGTCCTGCGACTGCCGGTCGAGGACGAGCGTGGCCGGCATGAGGTCGAAGGTCTCGTCGAGCCAGGCGCGCAGGGGCTTGGAGAGGTTGGACATCTCGTCCCAGGAGCGGGCGCGCTTCTTGTAGAGCCAGTCGAGGATCTGCTTGGCGCGAAACTTCGGCTCGCCGCGTTCAGCGAGCCGGGCGGCGAGGGAGTCGAGGGTCTCGCCGGTGAGCGGCGGTTTCGCGGGCGTGAACTTCATGGTGCGCGGAGGACCGCAGCGAACAGATCGCCGGCGCACCTGCAAGCTTGGGCGCAACAAGCCCGCATCTCCGGCGTTGCCCGGGCGCGGCGGCGCCGCATCGTGGGCCGCGTGAAGATCGCCTTCCTCAGCGGCACCAGCATCGCGAAATCGTCGCTCTTCGACGAGTGGCCCACCCGGGAGATCGAGACCTGCCACGGCAGGGCGATCGTGCGCAGCCACGGCGAGTTCGTGCTGCTCAACCGCCACGGCCCGAGCTACCTGCCGCCGCACGCGATCAACCACCGCGCGAACATCCAGGCGCTGGCCGACCTCGGCTACCGCGATGTCGTGGCGCTCAACTCGGTGGGCTCGCTCCAGACGGAGCTGCCGCCGGGCACGATCCTCTCCTGCGGCGACTACATCAGCTTCCGTCCGTTCACCTTCTCGGACACCGAGCTGCGGGCGCTCGGTCCGGAGATCGCCAACAACCTGATCGGCCGCATCGCCGCGGCGCTCCCGTACCCGTTGCCGCAGGGGAAGGTCTATATCCAGACTCCGGGGCCGCGGTTCGAGACCCGCGCCGAGGTGCGCGTGTTGAAAAGCTGGGGCGACGTCGTCGGGATGACCGCGGCGGCCGAGGCCGACCTGTGCCGGGAGATCGGGCTCAACTACAACTCGCTCTGCATCGTCGACAACTACGCCAACGGCATCCACGGCACCGTGCTCTCGCCGGAGGCCTTCCGCGAGCTCGTCCGGGCCAACCAGGAGAAGGTCAACGACCTGTTCCGCCGCCTGCTCGCGCTGTTTGCGGCGTAGTTCCGGGCGCGCAGCTGCAGCAACAACCGGACTCGCCTTGCCATGAAGATCCTCGCCAAGTCCCGCACGCTCGCCGACGACGATGCCGCCTTCACGCCCGCGCTGCTCCGCGCCGAGGCGGAGCGGGCCTGGGAGCTGCACCAGTCCGGGGTGATCCGGGAACTCTATTTCACGGCGGGCGGCGAGGCGGTGCTGATCCTCGAGGCCGCCAGCGCGGCCGCCGCGAAGCGCGTGCTTGCGACGCTCCCGCTGGTCCGGGCGCGCCTGATCGAGTTCGAGATCGACGCCCTGCGCGCCTACAGCGGGTTTGCGCGGCTGTTCGCAGCCGGTGCGGCCAAACCGCGGCGCACGCGGCCTTGAACCGGCCGCACGGCGGGTCGTTCTCCTCGGCGGCACGCCTCCAACCACTCCCAACATTCCCGTACATGAAAGTCTCCGTCATCGGTCTTGGTATCATCGGCGCGATCTGGTCGCGCCACTATGAGGCCGCCGGCCTGCTCGCCGCCGCCTGGAACCGCTCGCCGAAACCGGAGACGCCGCGCTGGCAGGCGGATCTTGTCGCCGCCGCGCGGGCGGGCGAGGTGCTGCACATCGTCGTGGGCGACCCGCCGGCCGTGGCCGGGGTGCTCGACATGCTTTCCCCCGCGCTCGGGCCGGGCAAGATCGTGGTGCAGTCCAGCACCATCGATCCGGCGAGCAGCGACCGCTTCCGTCGGACCGTCGAGGCGCGCGGCGCGCGCTACGTGGAAGCACCGTTCACCGGCAGCAAGCCGGCGGCCGAGGCGCGCAAGACCGTGTTCTATCTCGGGGGCGAGGACTCCGCCGTGGCGGCGGTCGAGCCGGTGCTGGCCCACCTCTCGGAGTTCCGCTTCCGGATCGGCAGCAACGCCCAGGCCTCGGCGCTGAAACTGGCGATGAACCTGCAGATCGCCGGCCTCATGGAGGCGTTGTGCGAGGGCCTGACGTTCGCGCGCCGCTCCGGCATCTCCGACGACAAGTTTTTCGAGGTGATCGGCTGCAACGTGGCCAACTCCGGCCTGGTGAAGCTCAAGGAGCCGAAGGTGCGCGCGGGGGATTTCGCGCCGCAGTTCTCGGTGAAGCACATGTGCAAGGACCTGCGGCTCGCGGTCGAGACCGCCGGCGAGGGCGCGCTGCCGCAGACCACGCTTGTGCGCGACCGCCTGCGCGAGGCGGAGCGTCGCGGCTGGGCCGACGAGGATTTTTCGGCGATCCTGAAGCTGCTGGGGTGACGTCCGACGGCCTTCGCCGCGTCCCACCGTGTTCCTCCGCAGGGAACGCACCGGTGCGGCGGATCACCGCATCGTAACCAGGGGGTGGAGCCACGGGCTGGCGGCGACGAGGAGCCCGCCGAGCAGCGCCAGCAGGAGGGTGCCGGCGACGTAGGCGACCGTGAGCCGGCGTCCGATGATCGCGAACGCCATCGTGATCGTGGCGATGCAGGTGCCGACCGAGCCGAGCAGGAAGGTGAACGCCGGGCCCGGTCCGACGCCGAGCTTGAGCAGCGAGAGCGTGAGCGGCACTTCGCCGCCGTCGCAGACGTAGAGCGGGATGCCCGCCGCGAGCGCCGCGCCGTAGGCGAGGGGACCGTTGCCGTACTCGGCGATCCGCACCGGATTCACGACGGCGCCCAGCACGGCGACGACCACGAGGCTGCCGACGAACAATGGCGCGAGCAGGCGGAGGTTGGCGAAGAACTTGCGGACGAAACGCCCGGTCGCCGAGGCCGGCGGTGGCGGGTGCGCGTCGGTCCCGCCGCAGCCGCAGCGGCTGGCGTCGGAGCAATCGTCGTCGTCCGCGTGGCAGCCGCAGCCGTCCGTGGTGCCGCAGCCGCAGGAGGCCTCAGCTTCGGCCGGAGCGGCCCCGGCGCGGGCGGGTGGCCCCGCCGGTGGGCGGGCCAGGGCGTTGGCGATCGTGCCGAAGGCGAGGGTGAAGAGGAGGGGTAGCACGACGCGGGCGACGGCGAAGCCGGCGCCGAGGAGCGCGGCGGTGAGCACGACGGTGTGCGGGCTGATCAACGGGGCGATGAGGAGGAACGCCGCCACCGTGCCGAGCGGCGCCCCGCGGGCGCGCAGGGAGCGAGCCACCGGCACCGTGCTCATCGCGCAACCGGGCAGAAGGGCGCCGGCGAGCGTGGCCAGCAGCAGCGAACGCGGACCGCCGGACAACCAGCGCTCCGTCCAGCTCCGCGGCAGGAACACCTCGATCGCCGTGCCCAGCAGCAGCCCGCCGATGAAGGGCAGGGCGGCATCGGTGAGCAGCGCGACCAGAGTGGTGAGGACCGAGTTCATGTGGGACGCGCGTGGCGGGGGCGCGGCGCAGAGGTGGAGCGAGGCTGCGGCGATGTCAAACGGCGGGCCGCGGCGGGTGCTTGCCTCGGTCCGGCAAGGCGCCAGCGTTGGGGTCATGAGCGACACCGCCGAGGCGACACGCGTGGCTGCGAGCCGGGAGAAACTGGACCGGCTGCGGGCGAACATCCGCCGCACGATCAAGGGCAAGGACGAGGCGATCGAACAGGTGCTCGTGTGCCTGCTGGCGCAGGGCCACCTGCTCCTCGAGGACCTGCCCGGGGTGGGCAAGACCACGCTGGCCTACTCGCTGGCGCGCTCGCTCGACTGCTCGTTCTCGCGCATCCAGTTCACCAGCGACCTGCTGCCGACCGACGTGACCGGCGTGGCGATCTACGACGAGCGCGTGCGGGAGTTCGTCTTCAAGCGCGGCCCGGTCTTCGCCAGCATCGTCCTCGCCGACGAGATCAACCGCGCGACGCCGAAGACGCAGTCGGCGCTGCTCGAGGTGATGGACCGCGGCAAGATCACCGCCGACGGCGCCACGCACGACATTGGCGCGCCGTTCATGGTTTTCGCGACGCAGAACCCGGTGGACTACGAGGGCACCTTCCCGCTGCCGGAGAGCCAGCTCGACCGTTTTCTGATGCGCCTGCGCATGGGCTACCCGGCCGCGGCCGACGAGCTCGAGATTCTCCAGCGCCCGCGGCTGACCTACGACAACATCGCCGTCGACCCGGTGGTGACGCGGGCGGAGATCGTCGCGCTGCAGGAGCTGGCCGGGCGGGTGTTCGTCGAGGACAGCGTGCTCGAGTACCTGCTCAAGATCGTCGCCGCCACGCGCACCGAGAGCGAGTTCCGCACCGGCGTGAGCGTGCGCGGCGGGCTGGCGCTCAAGCAGGCCGCGCAGGCGCGGGCGCTGGCGCTCGGCCGGGAGTTCGTGAAGCCCGAGGATGTGACGAAGCTGGTCGTGCCCGTGCTGGCGCACCGCTTGGCGCTCGCCCGCCAGGGCGCCGATGCGCTCGAGGAGCGCGCCACGATCGAGACCATCCTGCGGCGGCTGCTCAGCCATCTGCCTGAGCCGGTGTGAGCTTCGGCCGCCCCAGCGTCCGGCCGGGAACCCTCCGATGACCGAAGCGTCGCCCATCCTTCCGACCGCGCCCGCCGCGCTCGTCGCGGTCGCGGATCCGTCCGACGATTGGCACGGCATCGGCGGCGCGCGGCGACGCGAGCGGTGGCGGCATTTCTCGTGGCGCGAGCTGCTCTGGGGGCTGCTGCTGCCGGAGAAGCGGCAGCGGATCCTGCCGACGGTCCCGGGCCTGGTGTTGCTGGTGATGATGGTGGCGATCGGCCTGGCCGCGTACAACACGGGCAACAACATCCTCTTCATCACGCTGGCGCTGCTGCTCTCCAGCCTGGTGCTCAGCGGTGTGCTGGCGTGGCTCAACTTTTCGGGTACGCAGTGGCGGCTCCAGCCCCTGCCGCCGTTCCGCGTGGGGCAGGACGCGCGGGTCGCGGTGGAGCTGCGGAGCCGCAAACGGCTGCTGCCGACCTACGCGCTCTGGTTTGATGTCGAGGCCCGGCCGACGCGGGCCGCCGCGCGGCTGTACCTGCGGCGGCGCCTCGAGGTCGGCGGCACGGACCGGCTGGAGTGGACGTTCCGGCCCGCGCGGCGCGGACGGGAGGTGCTGGTGCTCTCGGGCGTCGGCTCGCTGTTCCCGTTCGGTTTCCTGCGCAAGACGATGGGCGCGACGGTCCGGCGCGAGGTGCGGGTGTGGCCCGAGCGCGTGACCTGCAATTTCAGCGGCGCGGCCGCCGCGCGCTTCCAGCTGGAGAGCGAGGAGGTGTCGAAGCCCGGCACCGGCAGCGACCTGCTCGGGCTGCGGCGCTACCGGGCTGGCGACTCGCACCGGCACATCCACTGGAAGGCCTCGGCGCGGGTGCGCCAGCTCCTCGTGCGCCAGCATGCCACCGAGGGCGCGCAGACGTTCGCGCTCTGGCTCGAGTCCGCGGAGTCGGTCTGGACGCGGCCGGAACAGTTCGAGCTGCTGTGCCGCTTCGCCGGCTCGCTGGCCGAGGACCTGTTCCGGATCGGCCGGCTCGACAGCGTGGCGGTCGACGCGGAGGCGCCGCTGCTGGTCCGGCGGCTCCGCGATGTGGAGACGTGGCTGGACCGGCTCGCCGTGCTCGAGCCCGGGACGGCGGGCCGGCGCGCGCGCCCGCGGGTGCGCGGGGCGTTGCTGACCTTCGAACCCGATGGAGAAAGGGGGATCTGTGCCCGGCTGGGACAAGAGATCGCGGCGCGCGTCTGAGACGGCCCTCACTCCCGACGAGCTCCACCGGCTGCGGTGGGGCCTCGGTGGCGTGCTCGCGCTGCTCAGCGTGTGGGGCGTCTTCTTCTTCGAGCTGGGCGGCGTGGCGCTGCTGCCGGTGATCACGGCGCTGGTGTTGGCGGTGCTCGCCTGGCCGGCGTTGCCCGGGCGCATGCCCGCGTGGACGTGGCGGCTGGCGTTCCCGGGCTTGATCCTGTTCGTGGCGGCGGATCTGGTGCTCAACGGCGAGCCGCTCGCGGCGTTGATCCGGCTGAACCTCCTGCTGATCACCCTGCGTGCGATCGGGCCGCGGCGCCCGCGCGAGGATCTCCAGCTGGTCGTGTTGTGCCTGTTCCTCGTCGTGGTGGCGGGTGTGCTCACGGTGGCGATCGGCTTCGTGCTCCACATCCTGCTGTTCACGGCGCTGGCGCTCACCTACCTGCTGGTCATCACGCTGAGCCTGACCAGCGAGCCGGAGCCGGACGGCGCCGACACCTGGCGGCGGATGGCGTGGTCGCGGCTGCTGGGCCGGCTGCGGCGGGCGGTGGACTGGCGGATCGTGGGGGGCGGCGGCGCCCGGGGAATACGAGGGGGGGGGGGCG
>JAEXPG010000084.1 GCA_023447015.1 Verrucomicrobiota bacterium | reverse complement strand
CGACCTTCAGCTAAACCGCCCGCCGGGCGAACACCACACCACCGTCGGCCCGTTCGTCACCATCTCGCGCGAGTGCGGCACCGGCGGGAACGACCTCGGCGATGAGATCGCCCGCCGCCTCAACCGTTTGCTGAGCGTCGAAGAACCCGCGTGGACGGTCTTCGACCGCAACCTCGTCGCCCGCATGCTCGAGGACAACCACCTCTCCACCTCCCTCGCGCGCTTCCTGCCCGAGGCCAAGATCTCCGAGGTGGAGGCCTCCGTCGGCGAGATCGTCGGCCTGCATCCCAGCATCTGGACGATGGTGCACCAGACCAACAGCCTGATGCGGCGCCTCGCCAACCTGGGCCATGCGGTGATCGTGGGCCGGGGGGCGAACTACGCCACCGCGGGGGCCGCCCGCGGCCTCCACCTCCGGCTCATCGCCCCGACCGAACAGCGCGCCAACCGCATCAGCCGGCTGCTCGGCCTCTCCCACGACCAGGCCCTCGCGTTCAACCGCAAGACCGACCACGCCCGCCGCGACTACGTGCGCTCCTTCTTCGAGGCCGACATCGACGACCCGGCCAGCTACGACCTGGTCGTCAACATGGAGCACTTCACCACCGAGACCGCCGCCGATCTGGTCGTGGCCGTCCTCCATTCCCGCGGCTGGATCGAGACCCCGCACCCGCTGGCCGCGTTGGCCGACCGCTAGGCCGTATCCACGGACCGGTTCCGACCGGCGCGGGCCGCCTACTCGACGCGCAGGATGTAGCCGCGCAGGTACTCGCTTTCCGGCATCGTCACCAGCACCGGGTGGTCCGGCGGCTGGTGGCAGAACTCGAGCACCTGCACCTTGCGCTTCGCGTCGTGCGCCGCCTCGGCGATCACGTCGCGGAACACCTCGGCGGTAACGTGGTGGGAGCAGCTGTAGGTGGCGAGCACGCCGCCGGGTGTCAGCCGCTTCATCGCGCGCAGGTTGATCTCCTTGTAGCCGCGCAGGGCATTGCCGAGCGCGCTCTTGGAACGCGCGAACGGCGGCGGGTCGAGCACGATCAGATCCCACTGCGTCTCGTCCTTCGTCGCCAGATAGTCGAACACGTTGACCACCGTGAACTCGGCGCCGCCCACGGCGTTGTGCTCGGCGTTGCGGCGCGCGAGCGCGATCGCCTCCTCCGAGCTGTCGAGACCGAGCACGCGGGTAGCACCGGCCCGCGCCGCGTGGAGCGCGAAGCTGCCCTGGTTGCAGAAGCAGTCGAGCACGCGGCGGCCCGCGGCATGGCGCGCGACCTTCAAGTGCTCGCGCGTCTGGTCGAGATAGAACCCGGTCTTCTGTCCCCCCTGCAGATCGAGCCAGTACTCCATGCCGCCGATCGGGACCCAGCGCGGCTCGTACGGCCGACCGGAAAGCGTGCGGACCTCCGCGGGGAGACCCTCGAGCCGGCGGATCGGCGCGTCGTTGCGCACGATGATCTCGGCGGGGCGGAGCCGCTCCTGGAGCACGGCGAGGATCGACTCGAGCCGGCGCTCCGTGGCGAGAGTCTGCGTCTGGACCACCAGCACCTCGCCGAACTGGTCCACCACCAGACCGGGCAGGTCGTCGGACTCGCTCCAGACCAGGCGGCGCGCGACGGGAAGCCCCTTCGTCTCCGGCGCCAAGGCCTCGCGGCGGGCGATCGCCCGTTCCAGCGCCCCACGCACAAACGCCTCGTCGAAGGCGATGTGGTCGCGGCTGAAACGCCGCCAAACGATCTGCGAGCGGCTGTTGTAGATGCCGCTGCCGAGGAACCGGCCGCGCCCGTCGCGGCAGTCGACGGCCTCGCCGTCATGCGCCGCCGGCAGCAGCGTCTCCACCTCGTTGCCGAACACCCAGGGGTGCCCCCGCAGGGCGCGGGCGGCGGCGTTTTGTTTCAGGCGAAGGGAAGGCGTTTCCATCGCGCGACTGTCGGCGCGCCACGCCACGCGGGTAAACAAAAAAGCTCCCGGCCTCGCGCGCCGGGAGCCATACCCTTAAACACAGTCCCCTGCAAAATGGTCAGGCCGTGCGCGCGTGCGCCGTGACGATCTCGTGCGCTTCGTCGGCCTCGGTGATCACCCGGAAACCCTGCTCGCCCTGCGCGGCCACAGGGGCGCGGCGCTTCGCCAGCAACAGCGCGTAGAGACCGACGACATGGACGACCGCGACGATGGTGAAGAAAGTGGTCATGGAAGGTGGGGAAAGGGATTCGTGTTACTGCAGGGTTGATCGGCCGATGTGCTAAACGCTTGAAAAAAACCTCGTGGGGTCGTTTCCCCAGCGCCAATCCGGGACCGCCCGCGATAGCCGGCCCCGGCTGCCCCGGGGAAGTCCCCCAGCCCGACCTGCGCACCCTTGAGTTTCCGCCAGCGGCGGCAGCCGTCGGTCAGCGGATGTCCGACGGGGTGCGGTAGAGTGCGCGCATGAACTCCGTCGCCTTCCGCCATCCGCTCCTCATCGCCCTCGCCGCCGAACTCGACTCCGCCCCCGCCGACCGCCTTCCGCCTTACGCCCCCACGGCCGAGCTCTGGCAGGCCGCCGGCATCTTCGTGACCGACGACGCGCTCGCCCTCAGCGACAGCGACGCCGCGCTCCACGGCAATCTCGGGGTCCTCACGCGCCACGCTCGGCCGCTCTCGTGGCTGCTCTTCGCCCTGCGCGCCGACAGCCGGCTCACCGGCGGCCCGTGGGCCGAGCGCGAGTTCTTCGGCCGCCTCGCCGACGCCGCCAACGCCTTCCTCGCCGCCCATCAGCCCGAGGAGTCGGACTGGCGCCCGCTTCTGCTGGCCGTGCTCCGCGAGGCCGGCGAAGTTCTCCGCGAACGTTTCGCCCACCTTGAGGCCTCGCGCCGCAGCGCCCGTTCGGCGGTCCGGCCCCGCACGCGCACCCGCCGCACAACTTTTCCCATTCTGGGCGAGCTCGTCGCGGCCTGATGCTGAACTTGGCGAAGCCCAAGCCACAACCCGCGACATCCGCCACGCCGCAATGGAGCGCAGCCCCAGCCCGAGGAGACACCGGTGTCCGGCCTACCGGCCGCCATCCGCCTTGCGCGGGTCCTCGTTGGTCGCCCCGGCCCAGCGATGGATCACCCGCCTGAGCTCGTCGATGTTGAGCGGCTTGGCGACGTAGTCGTCCATCCCTGCCTCCAGACAACGCTCGCGATCCCCCACAACCGCGCTGGCGGTCATGGCGACGATGGGCACCCGTCGCGTTCCCTCGCCTTCCCGCCGCCGGATCGCCCGGGTCGCATCGAAGCCGTCCATCTCGGGCATCTGGCAATCCATGAAAACCACGTCGTACGCGTGCGTGGCCGTCTGCGCCAACGCGGCCTGGCCATTGCCCGCGAAATCCACGGTGCAGCCCAGCTTGCGCAACATCAGCGCCGCCAGCCGCTGGTTGAACTCCACGTCGTCGGCGACCAGCACATGGACCTCGCCGTTCCCGTTGGCCTTGGCCGGAGTCGGAGCGGAGAGAGCTTCGATCGGAACCGGCACCGGTTCCTCGCCAACATCAAAGTCGAACGGAATGCGGAACCAGAATGTCGACCCCTTGCCGGGCACGCTCTGCACGCCGATCTCGCCTCCCATGAGTTCGACCAACCGCCGGGCGATGGAGAGTCCGAGCCCCGTGCCGCCGTAGCGGCGCGTCGTCGACCCATCGGCCTGGGCGAATTTCTGGAAGAGCCGTTCGACCTTGTCGGGGGCGATGCCGATGCCGGTGTCGCGCACATCGACGGCAAGGAGGCCCTGCTTCAGCTGGCCGTCCACGGGCTGCCAGCCATACACCACGCGCACCTCGCCGCTGGCGGTGAACTTCAGCGCGTTCGAGACCAGGTTGAGCAGGATCTGCCGGAAGCGCACCGGATCGCCGCGCAGATGGCTCGGGAGGTCCGGCGCCAGCTCGAGCTCCAGCCGCACGCCTTTCTTGCGGGCGTTGCCGATGAGCAGACCGGTGATCTCCCGCGCAACCTGCACCGGCGAGAACGCGATGCGCTCCAGCTCAACCTTGCCCGCCTCGATCTTCGAGAGGTCGAGGATGTCGTTGATGATCGCGAGCAGCGAGCGCCCTGATTCGCGGATGATCACCACCCACTCCCGCTGCTCGTCGGCGAGGCGCGACTCGAGCAGCAGGTCCGTGAAACCGATGATGCTGTTCATCGGGGTGCGGATCTCGTGGCTCATCGTCGCAAGAAACTCGCTCTTCGCCCGGTTGGCGTCCTCGGCCGAAGCCCGGGCCTGCTGGGCCTCCGCCTCCGCGCGCTTCCGCTCGCCGACCTCCGTCTGCAGATCCCGGTTGATCGCCTGCAGCGCGAGCTCGACCGCCCGCCGCTGCGTGACCTCCGTGACGACCGCCGCCACCTTCCAGCGTCCGGGACCGATCGAGCTGAGCGAAACCTTCTCGTGGAGCCACACGGTCTTCCGCCCCTCGATCACGCGAAACTCCTGCTCGTAACCGCTGGAGCCACCGAGGAAGGCGGCGCGGCTGCGCGCATCCATCTCATGCTGCTCGGGAATGTTGAGCTGATACCAGAGGCCCTGCTCAAGCGTGGGCATCCGCTGGCCGAACAGGCGCTGGTAGAGGCCGGACGGGTGGACATTGAAGACCCAGGTCCAGCTCTCGCCGTCGATGGTGACGGTCGCGTCCCACAGCAGGCAGTCCGCCCGCTCCAACAACGAGTCGATCTGTTCCTTGGCCGACTGCAGCTCGCGGGTGCGTTCCTGCGCCAGTTCACCCGCCTGCCGGCTGGTCGTCTGCAGCGTCGCCACCAGTCCCGCGAGAAACAGCGAGAGCATCGCCAGGCTGGCCGCCGCTGCCGCCGCCGCCGCGGGCTGGGACGTCAGGAACCCCGCACCCCGGCCCCAGCACAACGTGAGCCGGTACCCCGCGAGGTCGAGGTGCGTCGTGGCCGCCGCCGGCCAATCCGCCGACGACGAATAGAGCAGCTGGTCGCGGTCGGCGCGCTCCCCGGCGAAGACCGCCAGCTCGATCTCGCCGGCGCGGTTGCCGCGCACCGGGCTGAAGAACCGCTCGGCAACGAAGCCCGCGTAGACCCACCCGACGCAGGCCGCCACCCGGCCCTCCTCCCCGGGCGGGGGGCCGCCCGGTGGGTAGAGGGGGTGCACCAA
>JAEXPG010000023.1 GCA_023447015.1 Verrucomicrobiota bacterium | reverse complement strand
CCGAAGTCGAGAAGTGGCTCTCCCCCTACCTCGGCTACGAAGCGTGACCATCGCCGTCCGGCTCTCCCGCACCACAGGCTCCGACAACGCGACACGCCGCGCTCTTCCGCGCCCCGAAGTTCGACTGGTCCACCGTCGACATCCCGAAGCCCGAGTTCCTCGGCACCCGCATTCTCTCCTCTAGCCCTTCGCCTCTCGCCTCTCGCCTCGATCTCGCAGAGATCGTCCCGTTCATCGACTGGGCGCCGTTCTTCTCCGCGTGGGAACTCACCGGCCGTTTCCCCGACATCCTCAAAGATCCGCACGTCGGCACCGAGGCCACGAAGCTCTTCGCCGACGCCCAGAAACTCCTCGCGCGGATCGTCGCCGAGAAACGTTTCCAGCCCCGCGCGCTCATCGCGTTCCTGCCAGCCAACGCCGTCGGCGACTCCGTCGAGGTCTACGCCGACGAGCAGCACAGCCGCGTCGTCGAGACGTTCCACTTCCTCCGCCAGCAGAACGAGAAACCCGCCGACCAGTTCAACCACTGCCTCGCCGACTACGTCGCACCGAAGAGCAGCGGCCGGATCGACTACCTCGGCGCGTTCGCCGTCACCGCCGGTCCGGGCGTCGAGACGTTCGCCGCCGAGTTCAAGGCCGCGCAGGACGACTACTCCGCGATCATGGTGCAGGCCCTCGGCGACCGCATCGCCGAAGCCCTCGCCGAGTACTTCCACAAGCAGGTCCGCGACTTCTCCGGCTACGGCCGCGCGGAAAATCTCACGATGGAGCAGATGATCCGCGAAAAGTACCGCGGTATCCGCCCCGCTCCCGGCTATCCCGCCTGTCCCGACCACACGCAGAAGCCGCAACTCTGGAAGCTCCTCGATATCGAAGCCGCCACCGGCATCGGCCTCACCGAGAGCTGCGCGATGAAGCCCGGCAGCAGCGTGAGCGGCTTCTACTTCAACCATCCCGAGTCGAAGTACTTCGCCGTCGGCAAGCTCGCCCGCGACCAGGTCGAAGACTATGCCGCTCGCAGCCAGCGCCCGGTAGCCGAAGTCGAGAAGTGGCTCTCCCCCTACCTCGGCTACGAAGCGTGACCATCGCCGTCCGGCTCTCCCGCACCACAGGCTCCGACAACGCGACACGCCGCGCTCTTCCGCGCCCCGATCTCCTGTCCCGGTGATGGCGGGCCAGCGCTCCTCCCGTCACCGGAGAAAGCGCTGCGCCGGCTAGTCGGCCATGGTGAACTCGATCTCGCACCCGCCCTCGCAGCCCTCGGGCACCGGCCCCAACGCCCCCACCTTTCCGAAGGCGGCCAGCACCGAGCGATCGTAGTCGGCACTCCCTGACGGGCTGATCACCCGAACTTTCGAGATCGATCCATCCCTCGCGACCACGAACGCGACGCCCGCGGTGTACAACCGGTCGACGCTCGCCGGCATCACATGCGCCGCTTTCAACAGCCCGACGAGACGGACGAAGAAATCCGCCTGCGCTGCCGGATCGACCGCCGTTCCCTCCGGCCCGCCGCCCGGCCTACCGGCAGCTAAGCGCATCAGTTCGTCGACCATGCGCGCTCCATCGACCTGCGGCACCGGCCGAGCTGTGGTCGCCCCGCGTTGCGCCAGCTGCTGTGTCAGGCCGTGCTGCCGGGCGAACGAGTCCCAGTTCGTCCGTTGCTGGCGCGCCCCCCGGTCCGGGACCGGTCCCGCATTGGGCGCCCCCTTCGGTTCCGGCTGAGCCGTCCCCGCGTCGGGCACGGGATCTGGGATCCTTTCCCTCGGCACCGTCGACGGCCTGTAGTCGACCATGGGGCCGCCCTGCAACCCGGCGTCAGACCGCCTGCCCGGTCCGGGCACGGCGATGTCGACATCGGGCCCGACGACCAATTCGGTGTCCGGTTTCCGGACACCACGGGAAGCGGCCAAGGCCGCCACCACCAGCGCCGCCGCTACCGCCGCATGCAATGCCGTCGAGGCCGCAATCGCACCAGGAGAAGTCGCCCGCATCATGGTGCGAGGAAACGATGTCCGCGGCGGGCGGGCAATTCCGGACCCGCCTCGTTGCGGAAAAGAACCGCCGGAGCTCGGTCCAGAGTCAGGGCGCCGCGGCCGCCTTCGCCCGCCAGCCCGCGGCCCCGGCCCCCGCGGCCAGGCCCGCGAGGAACCCGGCGACGTGCGCCCCGACATCAGTCTGCGGTCCGCCGGCGCCATGGAGGGCGAGAAGCGTGAGCCCGGCCCCGAGAGGCACCAGCACCGCGCGCCAGCGCCCCGCCGGCACGCCGCACCAGGCGAGGACCACCGCCTGTCCCGTCAGCAGGCCGAGTCCGGCGAAGATCGCGGTCGAGGCGCCCAGCGAGCGATACGGTCCCGGAAACGCCAGCGCCGCCACGACGGCGTTCGCCGCCACCGCCGAAAGGGCCAGGAGCAGCCAGCCCCGCACCCGCCCGAACGTCGAGCACACGACCGCAAACACGAGCACTCCGGTCAGCAGGTTCGACGACAGATGCGCGGCGTCCGCGTGCAGAAACAGTGCGGTCAACGGCCGCCACCACTCGCCTCCGCTGAACAACGCCTGCGGGTCCAGCGCCCCCCGCGACTCGAGCCATCCCGGCCGTTCGCCCTGCGCCCAGAACGCGGCGCCAACCCCCAGCGCCCACAGCACGGGTCCGCCCAGCGCGAGATGCCGGAGCGCCGGGTTCGGCGCCGGGGCCCGGGGCGGCCAGCCGACGCTCTCGCGGTCGTACTTCGCGAGTTGCTCGCGCACCGCTGCGAGCCGCGCTGGTTCCACGAGCAGACGATAGCCGTCGGCCGCCTCCTCGAGGCAGTACGGCAATCCCATCGAGAGCACCACCAGACCGTGGTCATGTCCCTGCCCGCTCGTCCGGTAGCTTCCCGCCACAACCAGATCCTCAGGCGGCGAGGCATTGTCCGGTCCGATCGGCGGTTCATGCGCTGGCATTGCCGGGAGTACAGGCATTTGCCGGCAGAGGCGCCACGCCAATCGAGACCGACCCGGCCCATCCCCGGATCACCCGAACGCGTCATTGACGCCGTCACCGATCGAACGAAGTTCTGCCGCCATGTCCCGCCATCCCCTGCTCTCCACCCTTGTTGGTTTCGCCCTGCTCGCCTGCGGCAGCAACGCCGCCGAGCCCGCCACTCCCGCCGCCCCCTCGCTCAAGGGTGCCGTCCACGGCCGCTTCCAGATCGGCGCCGCCCTCGGCACCGATCTGATCACCGGCCACGACCCGGTCGGCGAGGGATTGCTCGCGACCCATTTCACCTCGGTCACTCCGGGCAACGTGATGAAGTGGGAGCATACCGAGCCCGAGAACGGGCGCTTCGACTTCAAGTTGGCCGACCAGTACGTCGCCCTGGCCCAGCGCGCGAAGATGCAGGTGATCGGCCACACCTTGATGTGGCACTCGCAGACGCCCGCCGCCGTCTTCAAGAACGCCGACGGCTCCGAGGTCTCCCGCGAGGAGCTCCTCCGCCGCCTCCGCCATCACATCGCCACCGTCGTCGGCCGCTACAAGGGCAAGGTCGCCGGCTGGGATGTCGTCAATGAGGCCATCCGTGACGAGGACGGCACGTTGCGCACCGACAAGCCCTGGTACCGCATCCTCGGCGAGGAAGGCATCTTCGCCGCCTTCGAGGCGGCCCATCAGGCCGACCCCGACGCCGAGCTCTACTACAACGACTACTCGCTCGAGAATCCCGCGAAACGCGCGGGCGTGCTCAAGCTCGTCCAGGCGATCCGCGCCCGCGGCCTGCGCATCGACGCCGTCGGCTCGCAGGGCCACTGGGGCCTCGACTGGCCCGCGATCGGCGAGATCGAGACCTCGATCAACGACTTCACCAAGGCCGGCTTCAAAGTGATGATCACCGAGCTCGACGTCACCGTGCTCCCGCGCCCGATGAACTATTTCGGCGCCGAGATCTCGAAGGTCTTCGCCCAGGCGCCGGAGCTCGACCCGTACCGCGCGGGTCTGCCCGCCGACAAACAGGCCGAGCTGGCCAAGCGCTACGCCGACATCTTCACGGTGTTCGCGCGGCACAGCAGCGAGATCACCCGCGTGACGTTCTGGGGCACCACCGACCGCACCTCCTGGCTCAACCATTTCCCGATCCGCGGCCGCACCGATTACCCGCTGCTGTGGGATCGCGAAGGCCGCGCCAAGCCGGCCCTTTCGGCCGTGATCGACGCGCTCCAAGCCTCCCCGGCACCCTGAACCTGGCCGGTCGGTGGGCGGCAAACCCGTGCCGCCTCGCGCCCCCTTCGCCCGGAGCCACCGACGCACGGATCAGCAAGAGAACGCAGTTGGAATCGATCGAAGGCGAAGAAGCGAACGAAGGGCGAGAAAGCCGGGTGCCTGCGCGCAGATCCTGGCCGGTGAGCAGAGAGCCGGAATCTCGCGGACTCCGTTCTCTCTTTCCGGGGTCCTTTGTTTCCTTCGTTCCCTTCTGTCGTCCGCCGGAGTTCGGCTCAGCGCCACCCCACCGCGGAATCCCGCGGCCGCCCCCGCCCGCGCGGTGCGGCCGCGCCATGTGCGTCGGTTATCGTTTCTCCGCCGCGCCGCCCCGCACCTGCCGCACGCACTCCGCGAAATCCTCCGGGAGCCGGCTCTCGACCACGATCCGCTCCCCGGTGACGGGATGCGGGAACTCCAGCTGCGCGGCGTGCAGCAGCACCCGGGGCACGGGCACGAACGCACCGCCGGCGGCCTTCAGCTGCATCGGCCCGCCATACAGGCCGTCACCGAAGATCGGATGCCCACCCTCGGCCAGGTGCACGCGGATCTGGTGCGTGCGCCCGGTGTGCGGCTGCGCCTCGACCAGCAACGCGCCGGACAGGCGCTCCACCAGCCGGAACGACGTCTGCGCCGGATCGCCGCCGCTGCGCACCGCGCCGAACTTGCTGGCCTTCCCGACCCGACCGACCACGCCGAGGTGGTTCTCCACTTTCCACGTCGCCGGGCAGGTCGGCCCGGTCACCGCGAGGGCCCGGTAGGTCTTCTGCGCGGTCTTGCCGGCGAAGAGCGCGGTCACGCCCGCGTTGGCCTTCTGGTCCTTGGTGAAGAGCAACACCCCCGAGGTGTCCCGGTCGAGCCGGTGGTGCAGCCCGAGGTACGGCTCGGCCCCGCCGCGCTGCGCGAGAAACTTCTTCAACGTGTCGAACACGTTCGCCCGGCCGGCGTCGACCGTCGGCTGCGTCGGCAGCCCCGCGGGCTTGTCCACGACGATGAGCCAGTCGTCCTCGAAGAGGATCCGCTCGGGCGTCCAGGTGTAGTCGCGCAGGATCGCCTGCCGCATCCCGGCTGCGCCGCCGACGTCGAACTTCGCCGGATCGAGGAACACCTCCACGCGCGTCCCTTCGCGCAGCTCGTAGGAGGCGGCCTGCTCGCGCCGGCCGTTGCGGCTCACCAGGCCCGACAGGATCAGCCGGCGCACCTGCGCCCGCGAGACCTCCCGTTCCAACGCCTTCGGCAGAGCCTCGGCGAGAAAGTGGTCGAGGCGGATGCCCTGCTGCGCGGCGCCGATGCGCCAGGATTGTTTCCAGGTGGCCATGTGCGGGCATCGTGGACCAGCACCCCGCTCCGTGACAAGGCACTCCAGCTCGGCCCGATCGGTCCGATAGTTCGCCCGCCGGCGCCGCTGGCGACCGTCCCCCACCTCTTCACCGATGAAAATCCACGCACGACTACTCATCCCTTTCGTGTTCCTCGCCGCCCTCAGCTGCCAGTCGCACCCCACCACGCCCGCGCCGATCCCGCTAAAGGAGGCCGCCCGCGGCTTGTTCCACGTCGGTGCCGCGATCAACGCCGGACAGATCACCGGCGAAGATGTCGTCAGCAACCGGTTGCTCGCCACCCACTTCGACTCGATCACCGCCGAAAATGACATGAAGTGGGAGCGCATCGAGCCCGCCGCCGGCCGTTTCGACTTCGCCCTGCCCGACCAGTTCGTCGCCCTCGGCCAACGCCTCGGCGTCCAGATCATCGGCCATACCCTGGTCTGGCACTCCCAGGCCCCCGACTGGCTCTTCCAGAACGCCGACGGCGCCGAGGTCTCCCGCGATGAGCTCCTCCGCCGCCTGCGCCACCACATCGCCACCGTCGTCGGCCGCTACAAGGGCAAGGGCGCCGGCTGGGATGTCGTCAACGAGGCCATCCGCGACGACGATGGCCTGCTGCGCACCGACAAGCCCTGGTACCGCATCCTCGGAGAGGACGCCGTCTTCGCCGCCTTCGAGGCCGCCCACCAGGCCGACACCGACGCCGAACTCTACTACAACGACTACGGTCTGGAGAACCCCGTGAAACGCGCCGGCGTGCTCAAGCTCATCGCCGCCATCCGCGCCCGCGGCCTGCGCATCGACGGCGTCGGCTCGCAGGGCCACTACGGCCTCGACTGGCCCCGCCTCAACGAGCTCGACGCCTCCCTCACCGACTTCGGCCAAGCCGGCCTGAAAGTCATGTTCACCGAGCTCGACATCACCGTGCTCCCCCGCCCCGGCAACTACTTCGGCGCCGAGATCTCGAAGGTCTTCGCCCAGGCGCCGGAGCTCGACCCGTACCGCGACGGCATGCCCGCCGACAAACAGGCCGAGCTCGCCAAGCGCTACGCCGACATCTTCGCGGTCATCGCCAAACACCATGATGTCGTCACGCGGGTCACACTCTGGGGCGTGACCGACAAGATGTCGTGGCTCAACAACTGGCCCATCCGCGGTCGCACCGACTACGCGCTGCTCTTCGACCGTGCCGGTGAGCCGAAGCCCGCCTTCCACAGAGTCGTCGAGGTCCTGCAGCAGACCCGCGCCGCACAGCGCTGACCCCGCCACCCGCTCTCCTTCAGGCGGCCGCACCGGCGGCCGCCTTTTTGTTGTCCGGGGGCAACACCGCGCGGAGGGAGGCCGCCAAGGCCCCGCCCACTTTGGGCGCCGCCCCGCCCGGCGCCCCGGCTCAGCGGGGCGCGAGAATCAGCCGGTAGAACTGCCGGCGGAGCCCGGGATCGACCACGGTCAGCGTGATGCGATCGGTCGCGGCGTCGACGACCTCGGTCTGGCTGCCGATCTCGGCGGCCGGCACGTCCGCCCAGGTCGCGAGGTCGTCGGACCGCTGCAGCGCGAAGCCGGAATCCGCCAGGCCATGGCTCTGGTTGAAGGTGAACGACAGCCCGCCGCCGCCCCGCACGAAGGCGACCGCGGCCAGCCCCTCGGCCACACGGGGATTCCGGGCGAAACCGTACTCGAGGAGGTTCGCCACGCCGTCGCCGTCGGGGTCGGCGTTGGGACCGGCGAGGGCGGGATCACCGAGCTCCGCGGCCGAGAAATGCCGGGCGAGAAACTCCGCCCAACCACTGGCGCGCACGGTCAGCAACGCCTCGGCCGAGTAGAGCCCGTCGCCGACCATGTTGCCGCCCCAGCACCGATAGCGCCGGCCGTCGTACTCCGCCGGCATGTCCGTGATCACCTAGGTGCCGAGGTAGTCCTCCCTGTGCCGCGCATCCGCCGGCACCGACTGCCAGCCCCACTCGAGATGCCGCGGGTCGTGATAGGCCCACGCGCTGCGGGGGGTCGGCACCCCCGTGAAGGCCGCCGAGAACACGACCCGCCCGCCGGGGGCGCAGGTCACGTCGACCGGCGAACGCACCAGCGCGGGCGCGACGAACAGGCTCCGGTCCCGCAGGATGAACGTGAAGTTGCCGCCGGTGGCGACCTTCCACGCGCATTCCGCGTAACGGTTGTTCTCGATCGTCCAGTCGCGGGCGTAACTGCCCCAGACCTTCGCCCGGGCGCCGGGCAGCAACGCCGTCGCATGGGTGTTGCTCGTGGTGAGCTGGAGCACGGGGCCGAGATTGGCCGGCAGGTTTCCGATCGCGCAGGGATGCCCGTCGCCCCAGGCGACGAGGCCGTCCGCCGTCAGCGCGAAGGACACGCCGTCGTCGGCCACGATGCCGCGCACCGCCGCCAGTCCGGCCGGGATGGTCCGTTGCCCGTGCGAGTTGTCGCCCCAGCTGGTGAGCGTGCCGTCGCTCTTGAGCGCGAGCGCGTGGTCCCGGCCAAGCGCGATCGCCACCACGTTGCGCAGATCCGCCGGCGGCGGGAAGTCCCCGGCGGTCAACCCCCACTCGACCACGGTGCCGTCGCTCTTGAGCGCGAGACTGTTTCCCTCGTTGGCCGAGATGGCGACGACGTTGGCCAGGCCCGCCGGCGGGGCGGGCACCGGATTGGCGGCATCCCGCGACGAGTCCCACTGCCGCACTGTGCCGTCGGACCGGAGGGCCAGCGTGTGGAGCCGGGCGCCGGCGATGGCGACCACCTCGGTCAACCCAGGCGGCACATCGACCCCACCGAAGGAGTAGAGCATGCCCCACGGATGCACGCTCCCGTCCTTGCGGAGCGCCACGCCGTATCCTTGGCCGACAGCAACGTCGACCGCGTCGCGCATGTTCATCAGCGTGTCCGTGGAATCGTACGGCGCCTGCCCGAAGCCCATGACGTCCGTCTCGTCGGGCGCCACGATCACGAAGGCCGGATAACTGGTGCGCGTGCCGGCACCGTCGGTGGCCGCGACCTCGTACCAACCGCCCTCGGCCTCGGTGACGTTCTCCAGGCGAAGCGTGCCGGTCGTCCGGCCGGCGAGCTCGATGCCGTTGTGGCGCCAGCGATAGGTGATCGGGGGCGAGACCGAGCTCGCGCTCACCCCGAGCGTGATCGTGTCCCCCCGACCGGCGACCGTCCGCCGCACCAGGCCGGAGAGGATCGGCGGCCCCGCCGCCACCTCGAGCCGGAGGTTGCACTGGCCCGAGCCGGCGTTGTTGGAAGCGGCGAGCGTGATGTAGAACGTGCCGGTGGTCGTGGGCATGCCGGTCACGCGGCCGGTCGTCGTGTCGAGCGTCAACCACGCGGGCAGGTTGTAGGCCTGGTAGGCCAACGCGACATCGCCCGCCGCGATCTGGAAGTCGACCCGGTCGCCCGTGCGGACGTTCAGCTGCGTGGGCCCGGTGACCACCGGGGCGCCGACCACGCGAGTGCCGGAGATCACATACTGCCCGATCGTCGCGTAGGCCGTGTAGCCGGTCGGCGGCGAGCCGAGCGGATTGCCGGCGGCAGTCGCCGAGACCCGGGCATAGTAGGTGCCCGCGGCGAGGTTCGCCGAGAGCGAGGCGCCGAGCGCGTTGGCGGGGGCGTCGGTGGCGACCACGCGCCCGGTGGAGTCGAGCAGCTCGAGCTTCAGGTCACTGTTGCCCGCATTCGTGGTGAGCGAGTCGACCGGCGGCGAAACCTTCAACGTCACCTGTCCGGCCTTGGTGGTGAAGGCCAGTGCATCGGCGTCACCCTCGCGCTCGAGCACCCCGGTGGCGGAGAGCACATGCGCGGCCGTGTCGAGCTTGCCGGCGGTCGCGGGCGTCGCCCCCGCCAGATCGGGCCGGCGCCCGAGGCGGGCGTCGATGATCGCCAGGTCGTCCTCGGAATTGTTGGCGTTGGTGTAGTCGCCCTTCGACCACTGGGTGATGGTCCGATTGTAGGGCGTGCCCATGATCGGCCCCCAGGTGTTGTCGCCCGCGCCGTGGCCGGAGTAGTACTCGGTGCCGTCTCGCAGGCCGTCGTGCGACAGGGCGAGGTTGTGGCCGATCTCGTGGGACACCACCTCCGCGATGTAGTCGGACACATAGCGGACCTTGTCGATGTAGATGAACGCCGGGGAACGCGACGGATCGCCGAAACAGTCGAGGAAGGCCACGCCGGCGGCACTCTCCGCCAGGGGCAGGTCGCCGCCGCTGCGCTCCGTCGAATACGTCACCAACGCATGGGCCACGCCGCCGCCGGCCTGCGCGGGCTCCTCGGTGGTCACATCGATGTCGAACGGCGCGAAGTCCTCCGCCACGCGCTCCCAGATGCGGCGCATCATCTGCTGCTCGGTGGCTCCGTAGCTCGTCTCGTCCCCGTCCGTGTCGTAGGGCCGGCAATCATAGGTATTGAACCACGAGTTCCACTCCGTGTTGCGCACCAGCGCCCCGTCGAAGTCGATGAAGAGCGTGCGGGTGGATCCGGGGCGGCTGTGCCACACCGGCGGGGTGGAGACCGGCGCCACGGGCGCGGCCGCGACCGGCACCTCCTCCTCCCGCGCAGTCGCGGGGGGAAGCATCGCGCAGGCATAGAACAACGCGCCGCGCGGACTCACGTGCAACGACGCCAGATCCTCCTCCGGCACCGCCAACGCGGCGAGCCGGGCCAACACCGCCTCGGCCTCGGCGGGGGCCAGACGGTCGAGCTCCGCCGCGAGCGGCACCCCGGCCGGGAGATCCTCCCGCCGGAGACGCCGTCCCGCCGAAGCCGCGCCTTTCACTCCGGCCGGGACCGAAGCCGGGGCGGCAGCGATCGCGGGCGTCGCCGCAGGGACTTGCACCATCGCATCCGGCGAGGTGGCGGTGCGAACCGCCGCAGGCGCGGCGCCACGGACAGACGGAACGAGACGCCGCAGGCCGGGAAC
>JAEXPG010000018.1 GCA_023447015.1 Verrucomicrobiota bacterium | reverse complement strand
CTGCAGGCCCACCCGCTCCTCAGGCATGCCCAGACCGGACCGACCTGGCGCAACCGCATCGCCAGCCTCGTCGCGCGTCTCGAGTGCGAGCGCACCCGCCGCCTGGTGCCCTACCGCCGTCAGCCTTCGCGCAGCGCCGCCGAATGGAGCACCGCCATGCTCGAAGGGGACCTGCTGCCATGGGAGATTTTCGGCGTGCCGCTCGGCCTCGTCGGCTTCGAACCGCCCCCCGGCAAGACCGCCCTGCCGCCGCGCCTCTTCCTCGACCGCGCCGCCGTCGTCCGGCCCGGCGGCCGCGCCCTGCCGCGCACCCGGGCCGCCGTCCAGCTGAGCACCGAGTCGCTCCTCACGCCGCCCGGCGCCGGCGTGCCCGCGGTGTGGCAAGCCCGCGTCGCCCAGTTCAACGAGCACGTGGCCGACCTCCTCCGCGATCCCACCTACGCCCTGCCGCCCGGCACGCCCGACACCGAGCTCCAGCTCCGCCTGCGCCGCCTCGCCGCACACTTCGACTTCCTGCCGCCCGCCGGTCTGCTGCCGCGCGCCGCGCTCCACTTCCTGGACACCGCGACCGCCAAACGGCTCCACCGCTCCGACCGCGCCGACACCAGCTGGTTCTTCCCGGGCGACTTCCCGGTCTGCGCCGTGCCCGCGACCGAGGAGGAGATTCCCGCGCTCCTCGCCGCCGCCGCGCCGCTCGCGCCCTTCGACCTCGCGAAACCCGAGCCCGTGTGCCTGCTCGTGCCGCTGCCCGAACGGCTCTTCGACCCGCAGCTCCTTTCGATCAAGCAACCCGACCCGCTCTTCGCCGCCGAAGTCGACCGCCTCGTCGCCCTCCGCCAGGACTGGCGCCAGCGTCGCGACCACGTGCGCGACCGGCGCAACCAGCTGCTCGACTCCCTCGTCGCCACCCACCCGGCCGTGCCCGCCACCGATTCCGGCCAACTCGAGCCGGAGCCGACCGAGCACCAGCCCTTCGACCACGCCTGCATCCCGCCGACCGGCGATTTCACCGACTGGGAACTCACCATCGCCGACCCCGGTGCGAACCCGTCCCTGCTCATCCAACTCCAGCGCCTCCGGGTCTTCCTCGCCCTCGACGCCGAGGCCCCGCCGCGCGCGATCGAGTTGCGTTGGTCCTTCGACCAGAAGGACGACATCGTCTCGACCTGGACGGAGATGCCGGCCATCGCCGCCGTGCCGCCCGTCAACGGCCAGCCGCAGCCCGTCTCCCTCTGGCGCCGTTTCGAAACCGTCCTGCGCACCTTCAAGGGCCCCGCCGCCCTGCGCAAACTCACGCTCTCGATCCGCGGTGGCCGCGCCGCCGTCGGCCCCATCCGGCTCGTCGACCGCAACGGCAAGGATGAACTCATCTGGTGGCAGAAGGATCTCTCCAACTTCACCCTCACCAGCCCGCAGGGCCGCTGGACCTCGGCCTACGGTTTCCTCCGTGCGCCGTTCGAGAGCCCGTACAGCCCCGTCCTCGCCGACAACAACACCCTCGACTACCACAGCGGCCAGATCGCCGCGCGCTTGGAGGCCGCGTTCAAGGCCGACGAGATGCCTTCGCCCGCCGGTTTCGAACCGAAGGTCGCCGCCCTCGAACACGCCGCACAGACGGCCGAGGACGTTGTCGCCCTCGCTTTCGAGCGCACCCGCGCGATCCTCCAGCGCGTCCGCCACGCGCTCATGGGCGAGCAGGACTCCGAGCAGACGCTCGGCTCGGCCGCCATCGGCTCGATCGCCGCGCTCAAGCCTTCCGCGCTCGCGCAAGGCACGCTCGTCCGCAACCTCGCCCTGAAGATCGATCCGGCCGCCGCGACGAACCGAAGGGTCGCCGTCAGCCTCGCCGAACCGGTCGCTGCGGCGAAGCTCGTCAGCCCGCGCCTGCTCAACCTCGCCGGCTCCTTCTTCAACGATCCCGCCAACGAGGCCGCCGAGAGCGCCGCCGCCTGCCTCTCCGAGATCCTCCGGGACGTTTCCCGGCTCCAGATCGGCCTCGACGACACCGCGATCCCCGACCTCTCCGAGACCATCCCGGACAGCGACGACGAAGAGCCGCCCAAGGTGACCTTCGCCCAGCTGCGCAAAGGCGGCACCGTTTTCGCGCAGAAGTTGAAATACCGGTACGCCACGCGCTCGGTCAACGGCAGGCCCGACGAGAAGCCCGGCGAGGTGCTCGCCAAGGCGATCCACCGGGCCGACCTCGTGATGCTGCTCCTCCGGCACGTCGAGAGGCTCATCGGCCAGCGTCGCGACTTCATCGCCGAGGTGCGCACCCACCTCGCGCTGATCCAGGAGCAGATCGCCGCCGCCAACGCCCGGCTCCTCGTCATCGAGTCGCGCCTCGCCGAGACCCGCCACGACGTCGCCGTCGCCCGCGCGCTCTGGCGCGAGGAGATCCAGCGCGTCGACACCATCAACACCCGCCGCGACGAACTCCTCGGGCGGGTCACCCAGCTCGCCTTCGTGCGACCGCGTTCTGTCGATCTGGTCCGGCGCGACCTGCCCTCGATCCAATGCGACCGCAGCGACGCGCTCGCGCCGGTGCCCGCCGCGCTCCTCGCCCACCGCGATCCGCCCGAGGAACTGGAACACTATCTCCAGCTCTTCCGCCACGCTCCCGTGCGCTGGTTCCGCGCCCTCGCTCCGCGTCTTCCGGAGATCAACACCCGCGACCGTCTCGCCCGCCTGCTCGCCTCCGTCCAGGCCAACGCAGCCCGGCTGCTCGCCGCGCCCGAGCCGGTCTTCGCCGCCGATCCGGGCGCCAGCCTCGCCACCTACCGCGCCGCGTTCGGCGTCGTCGAGCAGCTCCGCCGCCAGGCGCTCGCGCTGCCATTCGTGAGACTCGACACCGCGTGGGCGGAGTGCCGCCGCACGGCCGAGACGCACGCGACCATCGGTGACCTGATCGAGGGTGCCCATGGCATCGCCCTGCTCTCCCGGTCCGCCGCACAGGAGCTCGAGAACATCGGCAAGGTCGCCGCGGCGCTCCACGCCGAGTTCGCCGCCGTCGCCCCCGGCCTTCGCATGCTCTGGGTCGAACGCTACAGCCAGTTCGACCGCCCCGCCCCGCTGCGGGACATCGCCCTCCTCCCCCGCGCCGAGTCCCTCTCGCGCGACAGCCGGCGCCGTTTCCAGGCCTACCTCGATTGGCTCTTCGCCCGAATCAATCTCGCGGAGGCCGGGGCGGTCTCGCTGCTGAACGACCTCGTCCGGCTCTGCCTGCTCCTCGCCAGCCACGCGCCGGTCGACCGCCTCATCCTCGGCCACGTTCCGCGCCCGCTGCCGATCCGCCCCGGCGTCCTCATCCCCCTGCGCCCGGTCGACCCGCGCCTCGTGCGCGTGGGCATGGAGTTCAAGGTCTGGCGCGACGATGTGCTCGTGGCCCGCGGCCATGTCGAGGATCTGCGCGACGGCGAGGTCTCCGCCCGGGTCGAGGAGCACGACTCCGCCACCACCAGCCTCGATGTGGCCATGCAGGTCCAGTTCCAGGCCGCGCTCACCGGCACCGCGGCAACTTCGTTCGCGTTCGCCGCCGCCCGCTAGCGCTCGCACCATGCTCTCCGCGCCCACCCGCCGCGTCCGCCATCTCGAATTGCGCGCCCCTTCGGCGGCGCACGCCCGGCGCGGGGCGGTGCTCGTCGAGGACGCGCTGCGCACCGCCAGTCTCCCCGCCGCCGACCAGGGTCGCCTCATCGTCGTGCGCCGACTCGACCTCGGCCCGATCGATCCGGCCGCACCGGCCGCCCGCGTGGCGCTGCGCATCGAGGAGGCCTTCCGGCGCCTGCACTACACCGCTGTCGCCTTCGACACCCCCGTCGCGCCGCTGGCGAACGCCGTGTACTTCGCCGATTCCACGTCCGCGCTCATCCAGCTCGCCCGGCGCTTCGCGCGGCGCCAACCCACCACCGATTGGTTCTGGCGCTCCGCGCTGCCCGGCTGGGAGCCGCTCCAGGACCGGGCCGCAAACTGGCTGTGGCTCGCCGAACGCGCACGCGAGACGCCCGCCGCGGCACCCGCGTTCGTCGCCGAAGTCCTCGAGGCCGGCGTGCTCGACGAACTCTTCGCCGCCATCCCGCTCCCCCGCGCCAGGACCTGGGTTCGCCAGGCCGGCTGGGTCCCCGCCACCCCGGGCACCGCCGCCCGTCCGGTCCCGCTCCCGACCACCGCCTCCACGTGGCTCATCCGCCGTCTGGCCGCGGATCCGGAGGTCGACGCCCGCATCCACTGGTTGGCCACGCTGCTCGCTCTCGCCTTTCGGCCCGCGCTCGCGGCCGAGCCCGCCCTCCCAGCCCGCATCCTCGCCACGCTTGTGCGGCTCACGCCTCCGGCGAACGCGATCGCATCTTCCGTCGACTCCCCACCAGCCAGTCCCCGCCAGCCCGCCCCGGCCCCCACTCCCCACAGCCCCCGCCGGCAACCCGCGACCCCCCGC
>JAEXPG010000311.1 GCA_023447015.1 Verrucomicrobiota bacterium | reverse complement strand
CCGCTCGACACCCCTTCCGGCGACGGGGTGCCCAATCTTCTCAAGTTCGCTCTTGGCCTCGCGCCCGCCTCCGCGGCGACGCCGTCGCAGTTGCCCCAGCTTCGCCGGAACGGCGACGGCCTGGTGTTCCGCTTCACGCGTGACCGCAGCGCCGGGGGGATTTGGGTGTCGCCGCAGACTTCCAGTACGCTCGACACCGCAACCTGGGTGGCGGCGGCAGGTTCGACCAAGATCGCTGATGATGGGCGGATCGAGACATGGGAGACTCCGATCGTTGGCGGCGCGGAGCGGTTGTTCGTGCGGCTCGCGGTGGAGTTGCAGACGGCCGGCGACCTTCCTCCCTCGATCGCGGTCGCGCCGCAGGGGCTCACGGTCGCGGCCGGCCAGCCGGCAGCCTTGAGCGTCACGGCCACCGGTGCGGCCCCTTTGGGCTACCAATGGCGGCGCGACGGCCGACCGATCCGCGGCGCGAATGCGGCGACGTATGTGGTGCCCGCCGCGCTCTCGGCCGACGACGGTGCGTGCTACTCCGTGATCGTGACCAACGGAGCCGGCGTGGCGGTTTCCCCCGAGGCTGTGCTCACGGTCACGCCGGCGACGGGCGGCACGGTGCTCTACACGCGCGACCGCTTCCAGTCCCCGATCAACAGCGAGATCGCCTCCCGGCTCCAGTCCATCGCCGCGACCAACGGCGCGCTGCGCGGCAACGCTTTCATGAAGATCGGCGACTCGATCAGCAGCTGGGATTCGCTGCTCGGTCCCTTCGGCACCGGCAACATCGAGGGCGACGGCTCCTCCTGGGAGACCAACATCCTGTTCGGCTCCCGCCCGGACCTGAAGCCGCTGGTCCAGTATTTCCGCACCGGCAAGGTGCCGGCCGCCGACTCGGTGAGCTGTCTTGAGCGCGTGAGCCTTTCGGCGCGGGTCGGCGCCGGGGCGTCGTGGGCGACCGACGGCGATCCCTCGCCGCTGCAGCAGGAGTACGCGGTCGCCCAGCCGCGCTACGCGGTGATCATGTACGGGTCGAACGACATCGGCTGGTGGCAGGGCGGCCCCTACGGCCATGTGTTCCAGCTGACCTACTACCAGCTTGGCATCCTCGCGATCGTCGACGAGTGCCTCGCGCGCGGGATGATCCCGATCCTCACGACCATGCCGCCGCAGGAGGCCTATTTCCCGCAGGTGCCGTATTTCACCGAGATGGTGCGCTCGATCGCGCAGAACCGTCGCATCCCGCTCATCGACTACAACCGAGGGATGACGGCGATCGGCCCGGAGCACAATTTCGGCATGGGCAGCGACGGGGTCCATCCGCGGACGGAGGCCTACAACACCGGCGCCTGGCTCGACGCCGAGTCGCTCCACTACGGGCTCAATCTGCGCAACCTCCTCACCCTGGACGCGCTCGCCCGGGTGAAGGCGCTGCTGGTCGACGGCGCCCCGGCGCCGGATACCGTGGTCTCGCGGCTCGCCGGTGCGGGCACACCCGCGGATCCGTTCCGCATCCCCGGGATCCCGTTTGCGGACATGCGCGACACGAAGGACTCCGTTTCCTCGAGCTTCAACAACTACGCCGGCTCCGCGGTCGCCGTCCCGGGGCCGGAGTATGTCTACCGGCTCGTGGTCGATCACCCGCAGACGCTGCGGATCCTAGCGATCGACAAGGGGGCCAACGCCGTCCGGCTCCATCTGCTCGATGCCGGTGGGGCGCCCGCGGGTTGCCTCGCAAACGACGATGCGATGATCCTGCGCGACTTTGCCGCGGGCACCTACCACCTCGCGGTCGACAGCCGCACCGCCGCCGGCGGCGAATTCAGCCTGCTGGTGCTCGTCGACGACGAGCACCCCACGCGGGTGACGGATTTGACCGGCGCCATCGTCCCGGGCGCTGGCGTGCGGATCGCGTGGACGGCGTCCACCAGCAACGAGCCGATCGCGCGCTATGCGGTCTTCCGCGCCACGGAGACCCAATGGGGGCCGTCGTACGACACCACTCCGGTCGCCCTCGTCGACGGCGCGACCAATGCGTGGATGGATACCAGTGCGACCGCGCCGGACATCTACCGGTACTACGTGCTCCCGCTCGATGCGTCCGGCGATGCGGGCGCGCCGAGCGAGGAAGTTGTGGTGCCGGTTCCCTGACCGGAGGTCGCAGCTCCGATACGGCGACGGGGGCCTGCGAGCCGTCGCACCTGCCGGCCACCTCCGGCGGCGACAGGGCGTGCGGAGTTTTTCGGCGAAATCCGCCCTTTGGGGTTTCCAATGCGGGAGCGCTTCCTATCGTCGCCCGCGCCATGCAACCGAAGACCCCTCGTTTCCATGCGTTCCTAATGGGAGCGCTCGCCCTTGTGTCGGGCGCGCTCTCCGCCTGCGCCGCCGAACCGACGGTGCTGCGCATCGGGTATTTCCCGAATGTCACCCACGCCCAGGGCGTGATCGGTGCGAGTGGCACGCGCGAGAAGGCGGGCTGGTTCGAGCAGCGGCTCGGGCCGGACGTGACGATCCAGTGGTTCCCCTTCAACGCCGGTCCGAGCGCGATGGAAGCGATCTTCGCCGGCTCGATCGACGCGACCTACGTCGGCCCGAATCCGGCGCTCAACGCCTTCATCAAATCGAAGGGCGAGGAGATCCGCATCCTCTCCGGTTCCGCGCAGGGCGGCGCGGCGCTCGTGGTGCCTGCGGACAGCACGTTCGCGAAGGCTGACGATTTCCGGGGCAAGAAGGTGGGTACCCCGCAGCTGGCCAACACGCAGGACATCTCGGCCCGCGCCTGGTTCAGGGCCAACGGACTCAAGGTCACCCAGACCGGCGGCGATGTCTTCATCATCCCGACCCCAAATCCGGATCAGCTCGGGCTCTTCCAGACCGGCAAGCTCGATGCCGTGTGGACGGTCGAGCCGTGGGTGTCGCGTCTCGTGCTCGAGGGCAAGGGCCGCATCCTGATCGAGGAGAAGGACTCGCTCACGACCATCTTGGTTTCCAGCGTGAAGCTGTTGAAGGAACACCCCGAACTCGCGGCGAAACTGCGCGTCGCGCACGTCGAGCTCACCGAGTGGATCGCGTCGCATCCCGCGGAGGCGCAGGCGAAGGTCCGCGCCGGCCTCGCCGCCGAGACGAGACGGGAGATCTCCGCGGAGCTCATCGCCTCGGCCTGGAGCCGTCTGCACTTCACCGAAAAGGTCGAGCAGGCGGTGCTCGAGAAGTTCATGGCCGACGCCCAGGCCTCCGGACTGCTCAAACAGTCGATGCCGCTGGACCGGTTGTTCGGCAAGGAGTGAGCGGCGGGTTTTCCGCACCGCTCGGTTTTCCGAATTCGCCCCCCATGAACCTTCAGCAAGAACTCGCACCGACTGCGCCGGCCAAGCTGGCGGTCGAGGAGGTCAGCAAGACCTTCCGCACCGGCAAACGGGTCGTGCATGCGCTCGACCGCGTCTCGTTGCAGGTGGGCGAGGGCGAGTTTGTCTGTCTCGTCGGACCCTCGGGCTGCGGGAAGTCGACGTTGCTCAACATCATCGCCGGCCTCGAGAAGCCCGTTGGCGGGCGCATCCTCTCCGACGGCGCGCGGGTCGGCGGCCCGGGCCGCGACCGCATGGTGATGTTCCAGGAGCACGCGCTGTTCCCGTGGCTCGACGTGATGGGCAACCTGATGTTCAGCCTGCGGCTCAAACCGGGGCTGAAGGATGCCGAGCGCCGGGAAGTGGCGATGTACTACCTGCAGCTCGTCGGACTGGAGCGGTTCAAACACGCCAACATCCACGAGCTTTCCGGCGGTATGAAGCAGCGCATCGCGCTCGCCCGGGCGCTCGCCCCGAACCCGAAGGTCCTGCTGATGGACGAGCCGTTCGCCGCGCTCGACGCGCTCACGCGCGAACAGCTCTACGGCGACATCCAGCGCATCTGGCAGGAGCGCAAGAAGACGATCGTCTTCGTGACCCACAACGTCCGCGAGGCCGCATGCCTCGGCGACCGGGTGGTGTTGTTCTCCCCGAATCCCGGGCGGGTGCAGGAGCAGTTTCGCGTCGATCTGCCGCGTCCGCGCGACATCAACTCCGCCGAGCTCGCCATCCATTCGACCAAGATCATGCGCGCGTTGAAGGGACATATGGAGACCACGGAGGCACCCGCCGAATGAAACGTTTCCTGACCGCCGTCCTTTTCTTTGTCGGGCTGCTCCTGCTCTGGCAGGTGCTGTACTCGCTCAAACTTTGGTCGCCCGTGCTGGTGCCGGCGCCGCTCGACGTGGCGCTGTACCTGCGCGACTCCCTGCTCGACGGCTCGCTCGGGTCGAGCTGCGTGGTGACGCTCAAGCGGCTCCTCGTCGGCTACCTGATCGGCCTGTGCGCGGGCGTGCCGGTGGGCATGGCGACGGCGCGGTTGCGCGCGCTGCGCGACACCGTCGGCGTGCTTGCGCTCGGTCTGCAGGGCTTGCCCAGCGTGTGCTGGGTGCCGCTGGCGCTGCTCTGGTTTGGGCAGACCGAGGGGGCGATGCTGTTCGTCGTGATCATGGGCACGCTCTGGTCGGTGATCCTCGCGACCGAGACGGGCGTGCGGAACGTCAACCCGATCTACGTGCGCGCAGCGGCCACCATGGGCTCGAAACGGCTCCACACGCTCACCCGCGTGATCCTGCCGGCCTCGCTGCCGTTCATCGTCAGCGGCATGAAGCAGGGGTGGGCGTTCGCCTGGCGGTCGCTCATGGCGGCGGAGATCTACGTCACGATCCTCACCGGCTTCGGCCTCGGCCACCTGCTGCACTACGGGCGCGAGCTCAATGCGATGGAGCAGGTGATCGGGGTGATGCTGGTGATCGTCGCGATCGGCGTGGCGGCGGACAAGGTCCTGTTCTCGCCCTGGGAGAATTTCCTCCATCGGCGCTGGGGCACCTCCGGCTGAGCGCGAGGACGATCGTTCGTCGCAGTGGGAAGGGGACCGGTGCGGGCGGTTTGGCATTCGCTCGCCCGACGATTCCCATTACCGTCCTCCGCAATCCGTATCCTTGGTGATGAGTCCGGCCAACAAGCTCCCGATTCCCAAGGCCATCCCTGTCCCGCCGCCGCTCAATCTGGCGTGGCTTCGGCTTGGCGTGCGCCTGACCGTGGCCGGGTATGCCGTGATGCTCGCCTACGGCCTGTGGGCCGATTCCGACAACCCGATCGCGCGGTGGGAGGAGTTCGCCGGTCTGGTCGTCACGGCGTGCGCCTTGGCGTTCGTGGCCCGCCAGCCGCGGGTGGCGGTGTCCATCGTGCTGGCGACGGTCTGGTGCCTGACCGTGCTGTCGATCCTGCAGTGGGGCTACTACGGGGGCGGATCGCTGGTGGCGCTGCCGGCGGTGATCGTCGGCGCCGGGATGGCGCTCGGGCCGCGCGGCGCGGCGTATTCCGCGGCCGCCTGCTGCGTGGCGTTGCCGCTGGCGTACTTGTTCCCGGGGACCCTGCTGCGCGGCGGACAGGCGTTCGACTTTCGCAACCACGGGAGCCTCCTGATCACTTCCGAGGTGGTGTTCGTCGCCACGGCGGTGCTGGTGCGGGCGTTTGTCGCCTCGTACCATGAGGCGCTGGAGAAGTCCGAGCGCGCCCGCAAACGCTATGGCGAGCTCTTCGCCCTGGCGCCGGACGGCCTGCTCGAGCTCGACGAACAGGCCGTCGTGCGCGACGTGAACGCCGCCGCCCTGCGCCTGCTCGGCGCCGAGCGCCCGGATGTGGCCGGCGAGACGCTGGAGTGGCTGCTCAAGCGGGCCGGTGCGGACGGGCCGGTGAATCTCGCCGAGGTGAAGACCGGTGCGCCGCTGGTGGTCGCGCTCCATCCGGCGGATGCGCCGCCGCGCATCCTGGAGATCTCGGTGCAGCAGCGCCTCGGCTCCGAGCAGCGCACGATGCTGATCGTGCGCGACGTGTCGGCCCGCCGGCGGCTCGAGGAGCAGCTCGCCCATACCCAGCGGATGGAGACGGTGGGCCGGCTCGCGGGCGGCGTGGCGCACGATTTCAACAACCTGCTCACCGTCGTCGGCGGAAACGCCGGCCTGCTGGCCGACCACCCCGACCCGGAGGTGCGCGAGCTGGTCGGGGAGATCGAGGAGGCGCATCGCCGCGGCGCGGCGCTCACCCGCCAGTTGCTGGCCTTTGCCCGGCGCGACCTGCGCAAACCCGAGGTGCTGGACCTCGGCGAAGCGGTGCAGGGGATGGCGCGGTTGATCGAGCGTCTGCTGGGGGTGCAGCACCGGCTCGTCCTCGAGCTGGCCGGGCCCGTGCTGGTGCGCGCCGATCGCGGGCAAATCGAACAGGTCCTGCTCAACCTCACCAGCAACGCCCGCGACGCCTTGCCCTCCGGCGGCGTGGTGACGGTGCGCTGCCGCGGACTCGACCAGGGGGCGGCCGCGGCGCTCGGCTCGTCGTTGGGAACGGAGCGGCAGGCGTTGCTCGAGGTGGTCGATGGCGGCGTCGGGATGCCCCCCGAGGTGCAGGCGCGGTTGTTCGAACCGTTCTTCACGACCAAGCCCCGCGGGCGGGGTACCGGCCTCGGTCTCTCGATGGTACACGGCATCGTGCTGCAGAACGAGGGCGCGGTGCAGATCGTCAGCGCGGTGGGGCAGGGCACGACGGTGCGCGTGTTCCTGCCCGCCAGCGAGGAAGCCGAGCGGCCGGCGGCGGCAGCGGTTGCGCCGGAGGTGTTGGGGACGTTCGGGGCCGAGCACGTGTTGGTGGTCGAGGACGAGGTGGCGGTCCGGCGCTTCGTCGAGCGCGCGCTGTTGGATGGCGGTTATCGCGTGACCAACGCGAACGACTCGCACTCGGCGTTGGCGGTCTTCGCCGCGGCGCAACCGCCCATCGACCTGGTGCTCACCGACATCGTGATGCCCGGGATGTCGGGACTGGAGCTGGCGGCGAAGCTCGGGACGATCGATCCGGCGGTGCCGGTGCTCTTCATGAG
>JAEXPG010000590.1 GCA_023447015.1 Verrucomicrobiota bacterium | reverse complement strand
GGGCTTCGTGTCGCGCCGCGTGCTCGGCCGCTTCTTCGGCGAGTTCGCCGAACGGTTCATCCAGGGCATCCCCGGAATCGGCACCTTCTACAACGCGGTGAAGCAGATCGTGCAGACGTTCGGTGCGGAGAACCGCGCGGCGTTCTCCAAGGTGGTGCTGATCGAGTTTCCGCGGGCCGGCAGCTATGCGATCGCTTTCCTGACCAACAACGCCGGCGGCGAGGCCGACACGCTCACCGGGAAGGATCTCGTCGCCGTGTTCGTGCCCACGACGCCGAACCCGACCTCGGGCTTCCTCCTGCTGGTGCCCCGGGCGGAGGTGCGCGAGATGGCGATGAGCGTGCGGGACGGAATGAAGTTCGTGATCTCGGGCGGCGCGGTGCTGCCCGAGGCGGGCGGGGGCGCGCCGGTGGTGGCGGGGCAACCCGCGGTCCCCGGAAACCTCGCGAAGCAGGGCTAGGGCGCCGTGGCCGGGCAGACGCTCCAGACCACGGGCTTCATCCTCCAGAAGCCGCCCGCGGAGGACCGCCACCAGCAGGTGCTGCTCCTCAGTGCGGACGGCGGGCACCTGCTCTGTTTCCAGCGCCTGTCGTCGCGGCAGCCGGCGGTGCCGCTGGACCTGTTCGACGAGGTGGCCGCGACGCTGCCGCGCCCCCACCAGGGCCGCCCGTGGGTCTTCAGCGAGGTGCGTGTGGTGCGGCGGTTCTCCGGGATCGGCCTGAGTTTCGCGGCCCTGCGCGAGGCGTCGGCCTTCGCGGCGCTGCTGGCCCGCAATCCGGTGAACGAGGAGAGCCGCGCCGCCGTGCTCGCGCTGCTCGGCACGGCGCTGCAGGCGTGGGCCGACGGCCGGCGGGCCGATGCGGGGGCGTTGAAGGCGCTCTACTCCTTCGCCCGCGACGAGGGCTATCCCGTGAAGGAGGACTGGGCGGCCGGCCTGCGCGGCAGCGACCGCGACAACGCCCGCCGCGTGCTCAACGAGCCGCTGGTGTCGTTGGCGGACATCGATGCCGACTCGGTCGAACGCCTGCTCGAGAGCCTGCGGCGGTACCTGCGCGGCCACACGGACATCGCGATAGGTTGAGGGGGCCGCCGGCGGCGGGTTCGGGTCCCGCCACCGCGAATAGTCCGATGGCGGAGCGGTTCGGCGCCGGCGAAGATCAGACGGGCGGGCGGCTTACGCCCGGCGGGCCAGGTCGCGCACGGTGGTCTCGACGCCGGCGAGGGAGGGCAGGTCCTTGGCGCCGCGGGCGCCGAGCTCGGTGAACTTGCGGGCACCGGGGAGGATCGAACTCTCGAAGGAGCCGACGGCCGCATTGTAGGCCTTGGTCGCGGTCTCGAGGTTGCGGCCGGCCTTGTCGAGGTGCTCGGCGAAGACGACGATGCGGTCGTAGAGGTCGCGGCCGAGCTTGGCGATCTCCTCGGCGTTTTGCGACACGGCCTCCTGGCGCCAGCCGTAGGCGGCGGCCTTGAGGAGCGCGACGAGGGTGGAGGGCGTGGCGAGCAGCACCCGGCTGTTGATGCCGCGGTCGACAATGGCCGGATCGGCCTCGAGGGCGGCGGCGAGGAACTGGTCGCCGGGCAGGAAGAGGACGACGAACTCGGGCGAGGGTGTGAACTGCTCCCAGTAGGCGCGGTCGGCGAGGGCCTTGATGTGGCCGGCGACCTTGGCGGCGTGATCGGCGAGCTTGGCCGCACGGTGTGCGGGATCGGTGGCGACGGCGGCCTCGCGGAAGGCGTCGGTCGGGGCCTTGGCGTCGACGGCGATGATCTGGCCGCGCGGCAGGCGCACGACGAGGTCGGGGCGGGACCGGTCGGTGGCGGCGGTCTGTTCGACGAAGTCGCAGTGCTCGACCATGCCGGCGAGCTCGACGACGCGGCGGAGCTGGAGCTCACCCCAGGTGCCGGCGGTGCGCGTGCCGCTGAGCGCCGTGGCGAGGCGGGTGGTCTCGGTCTGGAGGGTGCCCTGGGCGGCGGCGAGCGACTTGAGCTGCTCGGAGAGGGCGGAGTAGGCGGAGGTGCGGTTCTTTTCGATCTCGCCGATGCGGACATCGCCCTTCTCGAGCGAGTCCCGGATGGGTTTCACGAGGGAATCGATCGCCTGCTGGCGTTTGTCAAGGTCGCCGCGGGCGCCTTCCTGGAACTGGGCAAGGGCGGTCTGTGCGAGCTTGAGGAATGACTCGTTGTTGCTCTTGAGGGCGTCGGCCGAGAGGGCCTTGAAGGCGTCGGAGAGGCGGGCCTGGGCGTCCTGCAACGCGGCGAGCTTCTCGGCGGAGGCCTGGCGTTCGGAGTCGAGGGTGGCGGCGAGGCGGGCGGCGGCGGTCTCGCGCTCGGCGGCGAGAGTGCGGAGGCGGTCGAGGTCGGTGCGGGCGGCGTCGAGCGCGGCACGGGTTTCGGCGAGCTGGGCCTCGGTGCCGAAGAGCTGGGTACGCAGCGCGGATTCGCGGGCCCGCAGGTAGAGCCAGGCGAAGGTGGCGCCGAGGGCGGCGGCGAGGAGGAGAAGGAGCCAGTCCACGCGGCGAGGAGAAGTCGGCGCGGAAGGGGTGGCGACTCCGAAAACGCCGCGGAGTCCGCCGCCGATCCCCGCCGTGGCGAGGCGACCGGAGCCGGCGCAGCGGACGAGCAACAAAAAGGCGCGACCGTGAGGTCGCGCCGGGCGGGATGGGTGAGCGGTGGCGGCGGCTCAGTTGCCGGTGATCGGTCCGTCGGCGGCGAGCGGATCGGTCTCGAACTGGGGGACGGCGACGCGCTCGGAGGGGAGGAAGACCGTGATCGTCGTGCCCTTGCCCGGCTGCGTGGTGACGCGGATGCAGCCGTGGGCGGAGCGGACGAGGCGGGCGACGATGGAAAGGCCGAGGCCGGTGCCGCGTCCGGGGGCCTTGGTCGTGAAATAGGTGTCGAAGATGCGCGGCAGCACGTGGGCCTGGATGCCGGTGCCCTGGTCGGAGACGGAGATGGCGACGAACGGCGCGGTGTTGGTGAGCGACTCGAGGCCGACGTAGCGGATGTCGGGGCCGTTGACGAAGGTGGAGACGGGCAGGGGCCGAGTGAGGAGCTCGGCGGCGATGCGGATCGTCTGCGGCGTATCGGTGCTCTGGAGGGCGTTGACGGCGAGGTTGAGGAGCGCCTGGAGCAGCTCGGTCGCTTGGAGGCGGGAGACGGCGTCCTCGGGGAGCTGGTCGACCACGAGGAGGTTGCTCTTGAGGGCGGGGTGGTTCTGCAGGAGCTGCTCGAGATCGGCGAGGACCTGGTTGACTGGGACGCGCTGCGGGCCGCGGCCGAGGCGGCTCATGAAGCGCAGGTAGCGGGAGGAGATCTCGCAGCAGGTGTTGACCTGCTTGCCGATGGTCTGGAGGTGCTGGCGGAATTCCTGGAGCGCCCGCCCCTCGAGCTGCTGGGCGTCGCCGAGCTGCTGGTGGAGGACGTCGACGAAGCCGGCGATGATGGCGAGCGGGTTGTTGATGTCGTGGATGACGCCGGCGTAGATCTCGTTGGCGGTGCGGGTCATCTCCTCGCGCGAGAAGGCCTCATGGAGCTGCTCGGTGAGGGTCTTGAGGCGCTCGCTGTTGGCCTCGATGGTGTTGGTTGCGGAGCGGAGGCGGTGGGCGCGGCCGACGGCCTCGCGGATGCTGCGCAGATCGAAAGGTTTGCTCAGGTAGTCGCAGGCGCCGCGGCGCATGGCCGTCTTGGCGGTGTCGAGCGTCTCCTGCGCGGTGAGCATGATGACCTCGATGCGGGGATCCGTCTCCTTGATACGCTGGAGGAGGTCGAGGCCGCAGTCGCGGCCGATGCGCAGGTCGAGCACGGCGACGTGGACGGCGTGGTCGTGGACGAAGGCGACGGCGGCCTCGGCGTTGTCGAAGGCATGGACCGTGAACTGGTTCTTGAAGACCATCCGCAGCGCGGTACGCGGCCCCTCCTCGTCGTCGACGACGAGCATGGTGGGGAGGGGCGATGCGGGGTTCATGCGGCGAACTGAGGAAAAACCCCTGTAAATTCTAACGCAAGACCGGGATTCCGGTATTTTTACGGGATACGCGGCGGGCCCGGTGGGCTTTCCGCGCGGAAGCTGTTGGGCGAGAGGGGCGGAGCGCGACGGCGGAGGGGCCGGGCGCGCGGAACGCCGCTTGGCGGCGCGCGAGGAGCCGGATGAGGAATGAACCCCATGGTGGGTTCTCAGCGTGGGCGCCGGGTGAAACGGGGCGCCGATCGGGACTCCGCCCGGCCTCTCGGCGTGGGCGGTGCGGGAGGTTGAGGAGTCACCGGAGCCGGCGGCGGCCGCCGCATTGCGGTGCGCGGTGACAGGCGCATTAGTGCGGTGCGGCAAAGCGGCGCTCAGCTCCGCGTGAAGAGATCCGCGATGATATCCTCGAGCGGCACTTCCTGGATCGTGATGTCCTCCACGGGTCCGGCGGCGAGGATCTCCTGGAAGACCGGCACAACCGCCTCCGACGGCGCGTGGATGCGCAGGGCGCCGTCCTCGTCGGGCTCGAGGCGGCCGACGGAGGGTTTCCACTCCTTGGGCCACCGGGCCTCGGCGGGGCGGAAACGGATGATGCGCTGGCGGCTTTCGGCGGCGTTGAGGGTGTCGATGGCGCCGTCGTGGATCTTGCGGCCCTTGTGGATGACGATCACGCGTTCGCACAGCTCCTTGATGTCGGCCATGTAGTGGCGGGTGAGGAGGATGGTGACCTTGTGGCGGCGGTTGTAGTCGGCGAGGAAATGGCGGACGGCGCGCTGGCTGACGACGTCGAGGCCGATGGTGGGCTCGTCGAGGAAGAGGACGCGCGGGCGGTGGAGGAGGGCGGCGATGAGCTCCATCTTCATCCGCTCGCCCAGCGAGAGCTCGCGGACCATCGTGCGGAGCTTGTCGCCGACCTGCAGAAGCTCGACGAGCTCGTCGAGGGTGGACTGGAACTGCGCCTTCGGCAGGCCGTAGATGTGGCGCAGGAGGTTGAACGACTCGATCGCCGGGAGGTCCCACCACAGCTGGTTCTTCTGGCCGAGCACGAGGGCGAAGAGCCGGCGGTATTCGTTGCGGCGCTCGGTGGGATCGTAGCCGCCGACGCGGGCGCGGCCGGAGGTCGGGAAGATGAGGCCGGAGAGCATCTTCAGCGTCGTGGTCTTGCCGGCGCCGTTGGGCCCGAGGAACCCGACGAGCTCGCCTTCGGCGATGGTGAAGCTGATGTCGTTGGCGGCGGCCAGCTCCTCGAACTCGCGTTTGAACAGTCCCTTCACGCCACCCCAGAAACCGGGCTGCTTCTTGTAGGTGCGGAAAACGCGGGTGAGGTGCTCGACTTCGATCATCGGGGGCGGAGTCAAACGGGTTTGCCGCACGTGGCAAAGAGAACCGCGCCGCGCGGTGCGCCGCGTGGCGGCCGGTGGCGGGG
>JAEXPG010000519.1 GCA_023447015.1 Verrucomicrobiota bacterium | reverse complement strand
CCTACCGCATTGCCACGTAAACTCCGCCGCCCACGCCGGCCGCCGCCCACGCCGGCCACGACCACTCCGGCCCGTCGGCCGACGCCGCGCTCCCGCCCGGCCACCCGCCCATCGGGGGCGCACCAGCCGCGGCTCCGGCTTCCGGTGACACCGCCGCCCTGCCCCCGGGCCGTCCCCCGATCGGCGCCACCGGCGCGATGGGCATGCCGCCGGCCGATGGTGGAACCGCCGCGGTGCCCGCTCCCGCCGCCAATTCCCTCACCTGGGCGGCGCCGGCCCATTGGGTGCCGAAAGCGCTCGGCGCGATGCGCCGCGGCAGCTTCACCGTCAGAAACACCGCCGGCGAGGCCGACTGCTCCGTCTTCATCTTCCCCGCCGCGACCAACCCGCTCCTGGCCAACATCAACCGCTGGCGTGGCCAGATCGGCCTCGCACCGATCAGCGAGGCCCAACTCCCGGCGGAGTCCGCCACGCTCGAGAGCGCGGGGCTTTCGTTCACCACCATCGACATCGTCGGCACGGCCCCCGCCGGCGGCAGCGCCACGCGGGTGCTCGGCGCCATCCTCTACCGCGGCGAAGAGGCGTGGTTCTTCAAGCTCGCCGGGCCCGACACCGTCGTCGCCGCCGAGAAGCCGGCCTTCCTCGATTTCCTGCGCACCGTGCGCCCCGCCACGCCCTGAGCCACTCCCCAACCTTCCATCATGGGCGCCATCTTTCGCTCCGTCGTCGATACCCTCGCCTCCCTGCGGCTCACCGTCGTCCTGCTCGTCCTGGGCATGGTCCTCGTCGTCATCGCGACGCTCGACCAGGTCAACCTCGGCATCTGGGCAGTGCAGGAGAAATACTTCCGCTCGTTCTTCGTCGCCCAGCATCTCCCTCATTCCGACGTTGCGATTCCGTTCTTCCCCGGCGGCTACCTCGTCGGCGGCGCGCTCCTCCTCAATCTCCTCTGCGCGCAGTTCAACCGGTTCACGCTGACCTGGCGCAACCTCGGCCTCCACCTCACCCACTTCGGCCTCATCCTGCTGCTCGTAGGGGAACTCATCACCGGCCTGCTGTCTGTCGAGAGCCACCTGACTCTGGATACTGGCGAGACGCGCAACTACGCCGAGGCCGCCAACCGGCTCGAGCTGGCCGTCGCCGACGTCACCGATCCCGGCTTCGACCAGGTCTGGGCCGTGCCGCTGTCGCGGCTCGAGCGTCGCGAACCCGTCCCCCTGCCGGGCTGCCCGCTCACGGCCATCCCGGTTCGGTTCCACGCCAACGCCAACTACGCGATGCGCCGCGAGGCACCCAACGCCCCGGCTTCGCCCGCCACGCTCGGGTTCGGCCCCGAGGTCGTCGTCGCGCCGGCCGAGCCGACCTACCGCCCGAACGAGGAGAACGTCCCCGCCGCCTTCGTCGAGTTCCGCGGCCCCGACGGTCTCGTCGGCACGCTGCTGGCCACCCTCGCCATCGACCGTCCCCAGGAGTTCACCGCCGCCGGCCGCACCTACACCGTCGCCCTGCGCCGCGCCCGCACCTACTTCGACTTCGCGCTCACGCTGGTCGAGTTCCGCCACGACAAGTACCCGGGCACCGAGATCCCGCGCAACTTCTCCAGCCAGGTCCGGCTCCGCTCCGCCGACGGCCAGGAGGACCGCGAGGTCCGCATCTTCATGAACAACCCGCTGCGCCACGGCGGCTACACGTTCTACCAGTCCGGCTTCCGGAACAACGACCGCACCACCGTCCTCCAGGTCGTGCGCAACCCCGGCTGGCTCATCCCCTACGTCGCCTGCGTCATGTCCGCCCTCGGCCTCCTCCTCCACTTCGCCCTCTCGCTCGCCGCCTTCCTCGCCCGCCGCTCGGCCGCCACCGCCGCCCCCGCCACCACCGGAGGTGCCCGATGAAACGCTACCTGCCCTTCCTCGCCGGCCTGCTCGCACTCGCCTCCGGCGCGTTCACCCTCCGCCTGCCGAAGAACCCCGACGCCTTCGACTCCGAGGGCTTCGGCCGCCTGCCCGTCCTGGTCAACGGCCGGCTCAAGCCGCTGGATACCGTCGCCCGCACCTCGCTGCTCCTCGTCCAGAACCGCCAGCGCGTGAAGACGCCGGCCGGCGCCACGCTCACACCGAACCAGTGGCTGCTCGACACCCTCTTCAAACCGGAACTGGCCGACACCTACCAGGTCTTCCGCATCGACAACAACGAGGTCCTCGCCCTGCTCCGCCTCTCCACCGACGACGGCAACGGCGGCGTGCGCTTCTCCTTCAACCAGCTGAAAGACCGCCTCGACGACCTCGACCAGCAGGCCGAGCGCGCCGCCCGGCTCGAATCCGCCGAGCAGAACGCCTACGAACGCGAGGTCCTCAAGCTGCGCAACCGCCTCCACACCTACCTCGGCCTGCGCTACAGCCTCCAGCTCCCGCAAAGCGACGACTTCGCCGCCGAGGTGATCCGCTTCGAGTCCATCCTGCCCGCCGCCCTCGCCGCCACCGAGGCGAAGATGGCCGGCAAGGAGGCCGACGAGGCGCTCGTGAAGGAGCTCGCCGGGTTCCTGAAGAAATTCCAGCTCCTCAGCAACCAGGCGACGATCCTCGCCATCCCGCCGCCGCCCGCCGTCACGGACCCCAACGCGTGGTCGAACCTCGGCGACGCGCTTCTCGCCTCCTTCGCCACCAACCGGGTCGCCCAGCCCGTGCGCGACTACGCCGCGCTCGGCGCCGCCTGGCGCGCCGGGGAACCCGAGACCTTCAACCGCGCCATCGCCGCCCTCGAGCGCGACCTCGTCGGCCGCTCCGACCCGCGCCTGCCGCGCACCTCCCTCGAGTTTCTCTTCAACCACGCGCAGCCCTTCTACTGGGCCGCGGCGATCTACGTCCTCGTCGTGCTCCTCGCCTTCGCCTCCTGGCTGGCCTGGTCCGACGTGCTCTCCCGCTGCGCGCTCTCGGTCAGCTTCGTCGCCTGGCTGCTCGTGACCGCCGGCATCGCCGCGCGCATGTACATCGAGAGCCGCCCGCCGGTCACCAACCTCTACTCCTCCGCGCTCTTCGTGGGCTGGGTCGGCGCCGGCCTCGGCCTCGTCCTCGAGCGGATCTACCGCAACTCCATCGGCAACGCCGTCGCGGGCGTGATCGGCTTCCTCACCCTCATCGTCGCGATCTACCTGCCGTTCACCGGCGACACGATGGAGATGATGCGCGCCGTGCTCGACTCCAACTTCTGGCTCACCGTCCACGTCGTCACGATCACGATCGGATACGGGGCGTGCTTCCTGGCCGGTGTGCTCGGGCTGGTCTACGTCGTCGCCGGGGTCTGCACGCCCTTCCTCAACCGCTCCTTCGACGCCGATCGCACCGAGGAGACGCTCGCCGCCGCCGGTGTGCCGCCGCTTCCCGGCGCGGCTCCGGAGCCGGCCCGCCGCGTTCGCGGCACCATGGCGGAGGCGCTCGTCCGCATGACCTACGGCGTCGTCTGCGTGGCGACGTTCTTCAGCCTCGTCGGCACCGTCACCGGCGGCATCTGGGCCGACCAGTCGTGGGGCCGGTTCTGGGGCTGGGACCCGAAGGAAAACGGCGCGCTCGTGATCGTGCTCTGGAACGCCGTCATCCTCCACGCCCGCTGGGGCAAGCTTGTCCGCGACCGCGGCCTGATGAACCTCGCGATCTTCGGCAACTGCATCACCGCGGCCTCGTGGTTCGGGGTGAACATGCTCGGCGTCGGCCTCCACAGCTACGGCTTCATGGACTCGGCCGCGCAGGCGCTCTACGCGTGGTGGGGCCTCAACCTCGTCGTGATCGGACTCGGCCTCCTGCCGACCTCCCTCTGGCGCAGCCGCGCCGCCGTCGAAGGTTGATCCAGCCCGCGCCGGCTCCTGTGGACCGGGGCGCACACCCGGTTCCCCCACAGCCACCTCATCGCGGTCGCCAGAAACAGACACCATTCGGTACGCCCGGGCAGCGCACCGCGATGATCTCGGCCTCCGGGTGAGGCGCCCCGCCGCTCGCCGCGGCGGAGGTCCGATCGGCAGTGTTGCACTCTCGCGGTGCGTGCCCTCGTATCCGTCCCTCCGCCGCAACCGCATGTCCGCTCCGCTCCCGCCCAACACCGAGTCCCCGTCCCGGCTCCGTCCCGCCGTCTGGCTGACGCTGTTGTGCATCGGCTATGCGTTGCTCGTGTGGCACTGCGTCGGCGCCAACGCCGGCGGCTCCGACACCTCGGGCTACCTCAACCAGGCAAAGGTGCTCGCCAGCGGCCACGCCCAGGTGGCGGCCCGCCCCCTGCCGAACCTGCCGGCGGTCGACGACCTGTACTTTCTCTACTGCCCGCTGGGAGTCCGTTCGACCAACGACCCGGAGCGCATCGCCCCGACCTACCCGATCGGGCTCCCGCTGTTGCTCGCCGCCGCCCAGCCGCTCTTCGGCTGGGACCAGGTCGCCAACGTCGTCGCGGTGTGCCATGTGCTGGCGGGCGTCCTTCTGCTCTACGCCTTCCTCCGTGCGCTGGATTTCGGCGTCGGCTGGGCGGCGCTCGGGGCCGCGTTGTTGGCACTCTCCCCGCTCTACCTGCGCATCGGCACGCAGAACCTGAGCGACGTGCCGGCGCTGGTGTGGACCCTCGCCGCCATGCTGGCCGCCTGGCAGGCCCGGCGGAAAACTGCGTGGGCCGCCGCCGCCGGCTTCGCCTTCGGGTTCGCCGTCCTCGTGCGTCCCAGCAATCTCGTGATGATCCTGCCATTTGTGCTCGCGCTCGGGTTGTCGTGGCGCCGCTGGCTCGCGGCGGGGTTCGCCGGTCTGCCGCTGGCGGTCGGGCAGGTGCTCCATAGCCACGCGGCCTACGGCAACTGGCTCGACACCGGGTACGGCGAGGTCGGTTCGCTCTTCGCCCTCGGCCACGTCGGCCCGACACTGCTCCACTACCTGCGCTGGTTCCCCGTTCTGTTCAGTCCGGTGGCGCTGCTGGCGCCGGCCCTGCCGCTGCTGGCGTGCCGCAACCGCGCGCTGGCCGCGGTGCTCCTCGCCTGGATCGGCAGCATCCTCGGGTTCTACCTGTTCTACTCCTACACCGCCGAGTCGTGGTGGTTCCTGCGGTTCATCCTGCCCGCCGTGCCGGCGTTGATCGTCGCCGGCCTGTGGGCCGGCCGCTCCTTCCTGCCGGTGCTCGCCCACCACCCGCGCTGGCGGCTCGCGCTCGTCGCGCTCCTGCTCGCCCACGCGGGATTCTGGGCGAACAGACTCGATGCCTTCGGCAGCGCGCGGGCGGAGGCCAACTACACGGAGCTCGCCGCCTGGGCGCGGACCAACCTGCCGCCCGACGCCGTGATCTTCAGCATGCAGTGCAGCGGCTGCCTCTTCTTCTACACCGACTTCACCCTGCTCCGGTGGGACCGTTTCCCCGAGTCCGCCCGCCCCACGGTCCGCCGCGCCATCCGCGACACCGGCCGGCCGCTCTTCGCCTTCGTCTACTACAACGAGGACCCGGCCGCGCTCGAACGCGTCGGCGGGGGCTGGACGAAGATCGCGCAGTTCCGCTACGCGAGCGTCTGGCGCGCCGCGGACGACGGACTCGCCCCCGGCCCCGGCAGCGGCGTCAGCCCTTGAGCAACTCCTCGGCGTGCTGCAACGCCGACTTGGCGGTGCGGTCGCCAAGCATGCGGGCGAGTTCCGACACGCGCTCCTTCTTCTCGCCGTGGATCGCGCGGATCGTGACCTCGGCACGCTCGCCGCTCTGGTCCTTCTCGACCAGCAGATGATTCGTCCCCTGCGCCGCCACCTGCGGCAGGTGGGTGACGCACAGCACCTGGTGCTTCCGGGCGATGCCGGCCATGCGCTCACCGACGATGCGCCCGATCTCGCCGCCGACGTTGGCATCGACCTCGTCGAAGACCAACAACGGCACGTTGTCGACATCGGCGAGGATCGTCTTCAGCGCGAGCATCACGCGGGCGAGCTCGCCGCTCGAGGCGATCTTGTGCAGCGCCAGCGGCGCCTCGCCGACGTTCGGCGAGAAGAGAAACTCGCACGCGCAGTCGCCCGCCGGCCCGAGGTCGGGCTCGGTCGTGAGCCGCACCGTGAAATCCGCCTTCTTGAAACCGAGCTCGGCGATCCGCTTCGCCGCCGCCTTCGCCAGCTCGCGCGCGGCCTTCTCCCGCACCGTGCGCAGTTCGCGGGCGATGCCCAGCGCCGCCGTCTTCGCCTGCGCGATCTCCCGGTCCAGCCGCGCCATCGCGCCGGCCAGGTCGCCCTGCACCGAGAGTCGGCGCCGCATCTCGTCGGCCGCGGCGAGCACCGCCGCCACCGAGCCGCCGTACTTCCGCTTGGCGTCGACCCAGGCGTTCATGCGCTCGGTGAGCGACTCGACCTGCTCCGGCTCGAAGGAGAAATCGCCGCCGAGCGATTCGAACTCGCGCCCGAGATCCTCGACCTCGAACGACAGCGCCGCCAGCCGGTCCACCAGCGCCTTGCTCGACGGGTCGAGCTGCTCGAGCTCGCGGCCTTCGCGCACCAGCGGCGCGAGCCGCCCGAGCAGGCCGTCGTCGCCGCTAAGCCCCTCGGACACCGCGCGCGCGGCGTTGAGCAGCTCCTGGGCGCTGTTCATCCGCTGGAAATCGCGCTCGAGCGCCTCGACGCCCTCGTCCGACAACCCGAGCCCGTCGATGCTCTCGACCTCGCCGCGCAGGTAGTCGATCTGGTCGGGGGAAAGCTTCGTCTCGTGGGCGATCCGCTCCGCCTCGGCGCAGAGTTCGCGCCACTTCCGGTACGCCGCGCCGTAGCGTTCGAGCGGCTCGCGGTTGCCCGCGAAGAGGTCGAGCAGCTCGAGCTGGCAGCCGGCCTTGAGCAGCCGCCGCGGTTCGCCCGGCCCGTGGAAATCGATCCAGAGTTCGCCCAGCTCCTGCAGCGCGGCCAGCGTGGCCAGCGCGCCGTTCACCGTGATGCGCGGCGCCTTCTCGCGCGGCACCGTGCGCTTGAGCAGCAGCACGCCTTCCTCGCAACGCGGCAGCTCCAGCCGGTCGAGCAGGGCGTCGAGCTCCGCGTTCTTCGGGAAGAACAACGAGGCCTCCACCTCGCACGCCGCCGCGCCCTGGCGGATCACGGTCTTGTCAATGCGGGAGCCCGCCAGCAGCTGCAACGCCCCGAGGAGGATGCTTTTGCCCGCGCCGGTCTCGCCGGTCACGGCGGTGAAGCCCGGCCCGAATTCCAGCTCGACGGCTTCGAGCAGCGCGAGGTTGCGGATGCGGAGGTACTGGAGCACGCCGCCACGCAAGACAGCCGCGCGCGCGGCGTCAAAGCCGGTTTGCGCCGCCCGAACCGCAGGGAATCTGGAACTCCCGAACTCAGGAACGGACCGCCCGCCGGCGTCCTGTCGCCGCCTTCCCTCCCACTACCACACGCGCCGTCATGCTGCCCCGTCCGGCTCGTTCGCAACGCCTGCACAACACCACGCTATTGCGCTCCCGGACCCAATGGCGCGCACGGATGGGACGGGGCGGCGAGCGGCTGATCGAGATCCACGGGGTTTATTTTCGCCGGCGTCTCCTTTGGCGACTGATTGAGCCGAGTTCCCGGGTGGTCGAAATCAGCACAGTCCACCTGAACGACCGTGTAGGTGTCGGTCTTCTCATCATAGGAATAACTCACGGTGAAGACTCCTGCTTCGGACGATCCCTGAATCCAGAATCCGGCAGCCCCAGCGACAACTCCGGCTCCATCGGTGTGGCGCCTCCAATCCTTCACGTGCTGCTTGGCGAAGAACGGTACGTTCTCTTTTCTTCTGATCACGAACTCCACGTCTTTGACGGTACCAACCCGCCGCGTGATCTCCGGATGGGAGAAGGCGGTGTAGAATAGGTGCTGTTTCTCGAGACCGCTGGGCAGACCAAGCGAGAGATAGACGACCAGCCCGACGACCGAGGCAATGATCACAGCTCCAACAACGATGACTTTGGCAGGATGGTTCATGTGTCGCTCAGCGATTCAGATCCGGGGCACCGCATCGCAGTTGCCGGAAGCCTGGGGTTCACGATGGGGCAGCGTGCCAGAAGCGCCGATGCGGCCAAGGGCGTTGTGCGCGAGGCGAACCACACCCGCTCTTCCGTTCCTGATTTCCTGAGTTCCAGATTCTCCGGATTCCCGCTCCCGCCACCGCAGCCCCACTACCCGACACGGCCCTGCTCCGCGGGCTCACTCGGCGATCTTCACCCCGGCGAAGCTGCCCGCGTACGCGACGGCCACGAACAACGGCCAGGCGCGCGACGAGATCGCCGCCTGCCCCTGGCGGTTGCGCTCGAGCAGCGCACGGCAGTCCGACTGCGTGAGGAGGTGGACCTTGATCCGTTCACCCTCGAGGCCCGGCTGCAGGCTCGGCGTGCCGCGGCAGGTGAGCACCACGAACGCCTGGCTCTCGTCGGTCATCCCCGGGGAGGAGAACGTCAGGCCGGAGTGTTCGAGCGGCTTCGTCACCTCGAGGCCGGTCTCCTCCTGCAGTTCGCGGGCGGCGCAGGTTGCGATCGCCTCGCCGGCGTCGAGCAGGCCCGCGGGGAGGCCGTACTCCCAGCCGCCGATCGGCACGCGATACTCCTCGATCACGACCAGCCGGTGCGGCGCCCCGGCCCCGCCGTCGCCGTGCAGCGCGACGATCGTGACCGCATCGAGCTGCAACGGACGGTCCGCCGGGCGGCGGCTGGCGTACACCCAGCCGTCGCGCTCGTAGAGGCTGAGCCAGCGGGTGGCGTGGAGAAGCTTGGACATGCTCATCGGTGTGATTCGTCCATGCCGCTCCGTTACCATTAAAATGGCAAAGCCCAAGATGGAGACCGCGGCGAAGTCTGGCTTCATCGGCGGCCCTGAGGTGAGTGTCGCGGAACGCCGGGAGGCGTTCCAACCC
>JAEXPG010000480.1 GCA_023447015.1 Verrucomicrobiota bacterium | reverse complement strand
CGTCCCACCTTTCACCTTCACACCTTCCACCTGCCACTTCCTCCGTCTTCCGTCTTCCGTCCTCCGTCTTCCATCCCGCCGCATCACCTCACGGTCTTGATCTCCAGTCGCGTGTCGCCGGCCTCGTCCTCCACGAGCAGCCAGTCTGTCGTGGTGATCTTGTCGAGGAACGCCTCGTCGTGGCTCACCAGCAGCATCGCGCAGGGGCAGTCCGCCAACGCCTCCTCGAGACAGAGGATGCCGGGCAGGTCCATGTGGTTGGTCGGCTCGTCCATCACGATGAGATGCGGCCCGCGCACGATGCCCAGCGCGAGGAGCAGTTTGCGCACCTCGCCGGGGCTCGGCAGCGCGCTCTCCAGCAACCGCGCCGGCCGCGAGCCGAGGCGGCTGATCGTCGTCATCACCCGGCCGCACTCGGCGTCCGGCAGCCGCTTGATCACCTCCAGCAACGCGCGCGACTCCTCGGCGGAAATCTCCTGCGGCACCGTCACCACCTTCTCCAGCGGGAGTTGCAGCTGCCCGAGCAGATGCCGCACGAGCGTGCTCTTCCCGAGTCCGTTCGCGCCCTTCAACGCGATGCGGCTCGTGCCGCCGATCGCCAGCTCGGGGAAGTGCAGAAAACGCCCGCCGCCGAGCGACAGCCGGCCCGCCGGCAGCCGCAGCAGGAAATCCCGCGGCATGAACGACGCCCCATCGACCCAGATCCCGGTCTCGTAGCGTTTCTTCACCGCGATCTCGGCACGCTGCGCCGCCACCTTGCCTGCGCGCTGTTTCATCTGCGCGGCCATCTTGCCGGCGTAGGCGTCCTTGCCGGTCAGCTTCGCGAGGTTGCGCATCGCGCGACCGTCGTGGTCGTTGGCGGGGATCTTCTTCTGCTTCGAGCCGCGCGCCGCCGCGGTCTTCTGGTCGGCGATCACCCGACGCCGCTGCGCCTCCGCCTGCAGCCGGTTCGCGGTGCGGCGCAGCGCGTCGTTGGCGCTCTGGGCGAACGTCTCCTCGCGCTCCTGCTGCTCCAGCGCCTCGGTCACGCCGCCCGGACGGAGCACTGCCGAGGGCGGATCGAGCAGCAGGCACTGCGCGCACAGTCCGTCGAGCAGCGTGCGGTCGTGGCTCACCAACAACCCGATACCGGAGAAATCCTCGAGCGCCTGCCACAGCAACCGGCGCGCCTCGGCGTCGATGTGGTTGCTCGGCTCGTCGAGCGCGAGCACCGCCGGCTCGCGCCAGAGGGCCACCGCGATCTGCGCGCGCTTGCGTTCGCCGTGGCTCAACGTCGCCCAGCGCTCCGGCCAGTCCTCCCCCACGCGCAGCCGCGCCTTGAGCACCGCGGCATCCGGCGCCCAGATGAAGTCCTCAAAGAACTCCGGCGGCTCATCGGTGCGCTGCGCCACGTACAGCGCCAGCCCCTGCCGCTGCACCGCGCCGCCCTGCGGCGCGAGTTCGCCCGTGGCGACCATCAGCAAGGTCGTCTTCCCCGCGCCATAGGGCCCGACAATGCCCGTCCAGCCGCAAGGAAACTGCACGGTCAGGTCCGTGAACAAGGGCGCGGTCATCCCCGGATGCGCGAACTCGACCGACTGCAGAATCAACTGGGCGGAAGCCATCCCCCACCGTGAAGCCCCGCCGCCTGCCCCCGCAACGCCAAGTTCGGGCAACCGGCGCCCGGTCCGCTGAAGCAAACGGGGCAACGTCTTCTCCGCCTCGTGCACGGATATCAGATTCGCGTTCCGTTTCTGCCACGGCCCCCATCCTCACCGTAACCGAGGAGGAAATCCAACTGCTCCGCACTCCCGCGCTGTACCGCCACAGTGACCGGCCGCCCAGACCCGGCGACTCAAAGGGAACCTCAGCCCTTGAACCAAGGGCAGCGTCGCCCCTCCCAATCGGACCACAGCCCTGATCTGCCCGCGAAGGCAGCGGACCATTGCGCCCAGGAAACGACCCGGACTATCGTCCTACTTGGGACAAACCTATCATCGGCTCACCTCCTCGGAACAAACAATCACCCCATGCGCGTCTCCCTCGCCTCCTTCCTCCCGCACCGCGCCGCAAGCCTGATGCTCGCCTTTGTCCTGATCATACCAGCTGGCTGCAAACGGTCGCCTTCCTCGCAGACGGCATCAGCCGCCACCGACTGCGCACCAAAGCCGGCAATCGAAACGGAAACACTGGAACCGCCTCCCGTCCCTCCGGTGGTGAGCTGGGCCCCCGTGCTTCTGCCGGATGAGAAGGTCGTCGATGTTGCCGATTTTGCGGCCGTGCTGACAAGCCGCGCAGTACCGCCAAAGGAAGGCGAGTCTTCTTCGGAAGAATCCGAATTCTTTGTGCTCACCAAGACCGGCGAGCGGCTCGGCCCTTGGGATGAGGTCAAGGCGTTCGAGAGCCATGGCGACGACAGCTACCACGCCTGGGTTCACCAGAAAGGAGAAAGGGGCTACGCGGCGCTCGGCGTGGCTGCGGACAACCAGGAGTCCTATCCTTTGCCTCGCGATCCCGACAGCACACCTTTCCGGGAAGCCCCCCCCATCGACGGACTCGAAATCGCCAATCCCGCAGAAGGCAGCACAACCGTGGCCTGGCAGGGCAAACCGCTCGGCACCTGGGCCGAGGTCGAAGGCGCCGTACTCTCGCCGGACAAGGCCGACCTGTACTTCTGGGCACGGACGGAAGGCCGGGGGTGGGACGTGTATCGCAACGGTGCTGCCATCACGCAGCCCGACGTTTTCCGCAAGCCCGGCAATAGCGGCAGCACAGGGTTTGTTTTCGGCCATCAGCCGGGCCAGGTGGGTTTCGATGAGTTCAACACCGACGAGAAGAGTCCCGGGAAATTCGGTTGCTGGTTTGTGGTTGGTGAGAAAAGACGCGGCCCGTACATGAGTCTCCCCGGCGGCGGATGCAGCCAGTGGCCCGAGGGGGCGGCCTTTCCGACTTATGCCTCGCGGGGCCTGGGCGCCTGGACGGTGACGACAGAGAACAGGGAATATGCCAGCAATGGTTCGATCGACAGCGTCTTCCACGACAAGGCCTCACAGGAGCCGGTCTGGACCACGTGCACAAGGAGAGCCGGGGTCAACGAATTCGATCTCTTCGTCGGCGACCGACTGGTCATCCGCAACCACTCGATGATCCAACCGGTCTTTTCCGCCGACGGGGCCCGGTTTGCGTTTAGGGCATATTACCTGCCTTCGAGCATCTATCACATGGGCAGCACGGAGTATGTGGTGCTGGTCCCCCGCTCACTGAAGTATGGTCAACAGAAACAGTCCGCGGCACCAACACCCGGTGCGGCAGCAGGCGATCCCCCGGAGCAACCAAAGGACCCCGTCGTATTCATGGGCACTATGCATCGTTTTGTGCCACCACCCCACGCCGGTCCTTACGGCGATATCGATGACCTCAAGCTGAGCGCCAACGGCCGGGCCGTTGCCTTCACTGTTATCAACAGAGGCAGGCACAGCTGGAACGAGCACCGGGTGTTTGACGGTGTTGACGACTGCATCGGCCATCTCGCTCCCGATGGCCTCACCGCAACCGTCTTCAAGGAGGGCCAGGTACTTCGGATCACGCCGTAGGCGGCAGGGAGGCCGAACCGGGAGATTCTCAGGCGCATATTTCGCACGTTGCGCTCACTCGCCGGCCAGCGTCCGCGATGCGCCGTAGCGGGGCCGCCGGCCCGGCGGACCGAAGCTGATCCGGCGCCGATGGCACGGACCACCAACGTCAGTGCGTGCCAGAGCGCCTCGGGCACGTCGGCGGGGTGCGCAGGAACGGAAGCAGAACACTTCCGCGAGAAGACCAGCCCGCCCTTCCTGATCCCATGCGTTCCAGCTCTTCTCCTCCTGGAGCCTAGTCCCTCCGGATCGTTTCCCGCTTCCCCCATTCACCTTCCGCTCCGGGCGGCGCTCCGTCGACACGCGGCCCCGCCTGCACCGGTACTCCGGGCAGGAAAGCGGCAAGAAGTGGATGCTTGGTTTTCTCCATCAACACCGTAATGAACACCATGGATGATGATCCATGGAACCTATCGCTTCGGGAAGAAGCGTGTCGCTTGCCGCAACGCCTTCTGCACGACCTGCGGCGCGCCACGGTTTGCGGAGGCATTCCGGTCGTTGATCGTGCTCCACCTTTTCTTCGTGCCGCTCCTCCCGCTCGCCGTTTCGGTGCGTTGGATCTGCACCTCCTGCGGCAAGGAGATTGACGCCCGCCGCCCGAGCCGGCCCGGTATCCTATTTGTCGGCTCGCTGCTTGGTCTGCTGCTTATGGTCATCGGGCTGATCACGTTGGGCCAGGGCAAGGAGAAGGACACCGCGTGGGGCTGCCTGCTGCTGGGGCCGCTGCTGATCGCCGGGATGGTTCACGAGCTGCTGAAGAAAGGACATCACCGCTACGAAGCCGCGAAGCAGGCTGTCCCGCCCCTGCGCGCAGACCAGTGCCCTTACTGCCGGTCGATCCTCTTGTCCGGCAAACCCCCGCATTGCCTCGGGTGCGACGTCGACATCCTCGTCGACTAGGGAACACATTCGTCACGCGGCCGACTTCGCCCAGAACCTCTGACCCATCATGCGCGCCTACGTCACCGCCCGGCTGCAAGGCAGGGAGCTCCTCGGCCACCCAGTCGGGCTCTACGCCCTCTTCATGACCGAGATGTGGGAGCGCTTCTCCTACTACGGCATGCGGGCGCTCCTGGTCCTCTACATGACCGACCACCTGCTCGCCGATCCGGCCCGCGCCGGCCGGGTGTTCGGCTACGACACGCTCGCCGCCGCGCTCGCCAAGGTCTTCGGCCCGCTCTCGGTGCAGCAGATGAGCTCGCAGATCTACGGTCTCTACACCGGGCTCGTGTATTTCACGCCGCTGCTCGGCGGCCTGCTCGCCGACCGGCTGCTGGGCCGCTACCGCACCGTGTACCTCGGTTGCGCGTTGATGGCGATCGGCCACTTCCTCATGGCGCGCGAGGACATGTTTCTCGTCGCGCTCCTGGTCCTCGTCGCCGGCAGCGGCTGCTTCAAGCCGAACATCGCCACCCAGGTCGGCGACCTCTACCCGCCGGGCGACCCGCGCCGCGACGGCGCGTACACGGTCTTCTACATGGGCGTGAACGTCGGCGCGTTCCTCTCCCCGCTGGTGTGCGGCACGCTCGGCCAGCTGGTCGGCTGGCACTGGGGATTCGGCGCGGCCGGCGTCGGCATGGTGATCGGGCTCGTCATCTATTGGCTGGGCAGCGGGCTCGTGCCGAAGAGCGCCTCGGCCCTGCCGGCGGGATCGGTCGCCCGCGCCGCCGCCCCGGCCCGCGCGCTCACGCGCAACGAGTGGCGGGCCCTCGCGGCGCTGGTGCTCCTCTGCGCGCTCAACATCACCTTCTGGGCCGTCTACGAACAACAGGGCAACACCCTCCAGCTCTGGGCCGACAAACGCACCGACTGGACCGTGCTCGGCTTCACCCTGCCCTCGACCTGGTATCAGTCGTTCAACCCCGTGATGATCGTGGCCTTCGCGCCCGTCCTCACCGCCTTCTGGACCTGGCGGGCTCGGCGCGGGCGGCCCTCCACCAGCATCGCCAAGCTCGCCTTCGGCTCGGTGCTGCTCGGCCTCGGCTACGTCGGCATGATGCTCGCCGCTCGCTGCGTGCCCGAAGGGGCGCGCGGCCACCTGCTCTGGCTGGTGGGTACGTCCGCCGTCTTCACCGTCGGCGAACTCTACTTCTCCCCGATCGGCCTCTCGCTGGTGAACAAGGTCGCCCCGCCCCAGCTGGCCTCGACGATGATGGGCTTCTGGCACCTCTCCAGTTTCTTCGGCAACTACCTCACCGGCTACATCGGAACCTTCTACGACACGATGTCGAAGGACCATTTCTTCCTCCTGCTCACGCTCATCGCCGTGCTCACCGGCGCCGTCATCGCGCTCCTCCGCCGCCCGCTCGAACGCGCGATCGGCCACGCCGTCTAGCAAACGTCTTCAGGTTCGGGTGGTTCCTCGTCGGGACGCGGACCAGCGGGCGCGGTGCAGCCGGCAGAGCGCACCGCTCACGGCGCCAAGCGGCGCGATTGGATCGCAGGGACGGAAGCAAAACGCTTCCGCTCCAAGCACCGCCCTCCCTTCCTGATTCCTGTGCGTTCCAGATCTTCTCCGCCTGGCCCCTCATCCGTCCGGGTCGTTTCCCGCTTTCCCCATTCACCTTTCCGATCTCAAAAACTCCAACGTCCGGCGACGGTCCCGAAGCCCATCAATGTTTCCCCCGTGTTTTCGGGTTGGAGTCGCCCGGGCCGACCGTGTCTGCTCCCGCCATGAGCCCCCTCGGATGGAATGTGCCTGCCCGCGCCGCTCCGCGCGTTCGCTGACCTGGTCGGCACTCCAACCA
>JAEXPG010000476.1 GCA_023447015.1 Verrucomicrobiota bacterium | reverse complement strand
GGTCCCCCGGGTATAAACAACCGGCGGGCTCACGGCGCGGGCCGTTTGTGCTTATCTGGAGCCGAAGGCGGGCGGGTCAGTTGCCGAGCGGCTTGAGGCGGATGCGGCGGTATTCCATCTGGCCGCGGTCGCCCTCGAGCCCGATCCAGCCGGAGGCGGAGACCGGCAGCGCCTCCTCGATGACCTCTCCGTTGCAGGTGCAACGGGCCTTGCCGCCGCGCACGACGACGACGAGCTCGTTCCAGTCCTGCGCCTTGTACTGTTTCAGCTGCGTGTAGGGGCCGGCGAGCAGGTAGTCGCGGCATTGGAGCTGCGGACCGAGGATGAAGACGCCGCTGTCGGCATTGGGTGTGGCGCGGAACTCGAGGCGCAGCTCGAAATCGCCGGAGAATTCGCGCGTGGTCGCGAGCGTCTGGATCTTGCGGTACTCGGGCGGCGTGGTGACGACGAGGCGGCCATTCTTGGCGAGGTAGCGCTGGTCGGGCGTGATCGTGCGGCCGGCGAAATCCTGCGCGGTGGTGACGATGGGCCAGGCGGCGGCGTTGGGGTCGGTGGCCTGCCAGTTGCGGGCGTTGGTGATGTCCTTTTCCGAGGTCGGCCGGAAGCCCCAGCCGGTGAGGTCGTGGCCGTTGAAGAGGCTCTCGAAGCCGGGCTCGGGGGTGAAGGTGTCGGGTTCGGTCTCGAGGAAACCGAGGGTGGCAAGGACGGGGCGGAGGGCGGCGGCCCATTTGGCGTAGCCGGCGGCGTTGGGGTGGAGGAGATCGGGGAACTCGGCAAGGGGAGCGTCGCCCTGGGCATCGGCGAAGAGCGGCCAGGTCTCGAGCAGGGTGATCTGCGGATCGCCCTTCACTGCGGCGGCATAGAGCTCGTTGAGCCGGCGGATCTTGTCGGCCGGCCGTTTCATTTTCGCGGAACTCGGGAAGACCTGGCAGAGGATGATCGGCAGCTTGGCGTCGGCCTGTTTCACCGCGGCCAGGATGAGCTTGAGGTTGCCGGCGGCCATCTCCGGCGTGGCGCCCTCATCAAGATCGTTGGTGCCGATGAGCAGCACGAGACCGCGGGGGTGGAGGGCGAGGACATCTTCCTGGAGGCGGATGAGGACGCCGCGGGTGGTGTCGCCGGCAATGCCGCGGTTGGCGATCTTCAGGCCGGGGAAGTTCCCGCCCAGGTCATCCTTCCAGTAATCGGTGATGGAATCGCCGAGGAAGACGACCGCGCGCTGGTCCTGCTCGACGCGGGCGGCCCAGGTGGAGCGGCGGGTGGACCAGAGGTTCTGGAACCAGTCGTAGCGGCGGATCGGTCCGGCGCCGGGCAGACCGTCGTCAGAGGCCGGAATCTGGAAGCGCGGCGAGGCTGGCGGGGTGGCGTTATCGGAGCGGGCCGGGGCGGTGGCGAGCAGCGCAGCTGCCACGCTGGCGAGGAGGAGGAACGAGCGACAGGGATGTTTCATTGGGGATCGCCGGAGGATGCGGACGGGCGATTCCGAGGCAAGAGTGCGGCCCGAACGCTTCCTCGCGCAGGCGGATCGGCCGGCGGTTGGCGGGTGCCAGCGCGGCGCGCGTTGTGGCTCAGCCTGCTTCGACGACCGAGTCGGGAAGCTCGTTGCGGTCGTCGGGGGAGCGTGGGAAATGGCGCGCGAGCAGGGCGCCCGCCTTGGCGACCGCGTGCTCGATTCCGCCGGCGAAGTCGCTCCGTCCGAAGTGCTCCTCCAGCTCGGCGGCGACCTCGCGCCAGAACGCGTCGCCGCAATGGCGGTGGATGCCCTCGTCGCCGATGATGGCGAACGAGCGGGAGCGCGGGGCGAGCAGGAGGAGCACTCCGTTCCGCGCGGCCGTGCGGGTCATGCCCTGGTGCTCGAAGTGGCGACGGGCGGCGCCGACGGGGTCGGCGAGTTTGCGCCGGTCGACGACGACACGGATCTCTCCGGAGGTGCGGCGTTCGGCGGCCGCGATGGCGGCGACGATACGGGCGTGGTCGAGTTGGGGGAATGGTGAGGCGAGGGACATTACCAGCTCCCTCCTGCACCGCCGCCGCCGAAGCTGCCGCCTCCGCCGGAGAAACCGCCACCGCTGCCGCCGAGACCGCCCCAACCGTTGTCGTTTCCGGTATCGTGCGAGTGATACCACGTGGAGCGGCGGCCGCTCCCGGTGAAGACCATGCCCTGAGAGTGCAGGATCCAGCGCAGCAGGAGGACGAACACGATGAGTCCGACAAGGATCTTCCAAGGGGCCACGGACGCCCCGCCGCCCCGCGGAATGCGGGAGACATGCCGGACGAAGGGCTGCTCGACGGCCGTGCTCCCTTCCCCCTTGTATTCGCCGCGCGTGGCGGCGATCAGGGCATCGATGCCCGCGGCGAGTCCGGCCGCGTAGTTCTGGGCGCGGAAATGGGGGATGATTTCTGTGTCGATGATGCCTTTGCAGAGGGCGTCCGGCAGGGCGCCCTCGAGGCCAGTGCCCACCTGGATGTGGAGCTTGCGGTCTTCCTTGAAGACGAACAGCACCACGCCGTTGTTCCGCAGCCGCTGGCCCACTTGCCACGAACGGGCGACGCGCAGCGTGTAGGCCTCGATCGGGTCGGAGGACTCCAGGCGCGCAAAAACGGCGACGACGATCTGGTTGGATCTGTCGCGCTCGCATTGCTGGAGCTGGGCGTCGAGGCGGTTGGCGGCGGCCGGCGCGATGACTCCGGCGTAGTCGTTGAAGTGCCGGCGCGGCGGTGGCGGGAGGTTGTCACCTCCTCGCAGAAAGCCGCCGAAGGGCAGGTGCAGCAGCAGCAGAATGAGAAGTGTGCAACGGATCATTTCCAGGGACGACGAGGTGAATGAGGGAGCGCTTGACTGACGTGCCGTGTCGATCGACCGGACACCGGCAGTGCGGGGGCGGGGTTGCAGCGCAGGTCGGACGGCTGGGCATTCTGGTCGATTCTCATGACGGAATGGACTCAGCGCTGGTGGCGGAATCGGCCGTGCGAGGAGCGTAGTTGAGAATCGGTCGGGCCATGGTTGGTGAACGGCGCGGATCGTATCCGAACCGCGGTAGGATGCAGTTACTTTGTCGGGCCGGGTTCATAGCGGACGCGGACGGGGTGGGGCACGGAGCCGGTGGATACCCCGAGTTGTTGCCAGAAAAACGACGTTTTCCGTTTCGACAGTCGTGTCGACGGTGTCATCATCGCCGGCGTCTCCCGTCAACCTACCTCCTATGCGCGCTTCCTCCCTTCGTGCCCCCAGCCTGATAGAGATTTTCATCGGATCGATCCTCTCTGTGGTGCTGGGCGCCGTGCTTGCGGCGACGATCCTGGTGCTCAAACCGGTGGAGATCCTCAAGGAGCCGCCGAAGGACAAGGCGCTGGATGCGACCAAGATCTACTATTTCGAGGGCCGCAAAGAGTACACGGCGGGCCAGCGTTGGCGTTTCAAACGGGACTCGCTGGTGCTCCAGGAGAACTCGGTCCGGGTGAATGAGGATGAGCTGAACACCTGGGTCGAGAGCGTCTATCCCAAGCTCCCGATCGAAAGCAAATCCGCGAAGGCGAAGGCGAAGACTCCGGCCAAAGCGGCTCCCGGCAAGGCGACCCAGCCCAAAAAAGAGGAGGCGCCGCAGCCCTTCATCCAGACCGGGTCGCCGAATTTCCGCCTGACCAGCGACTCCCTGCGCATCGGGGTCGTGTACTACGTCGATGTTTTTGGCTATGCCTCGTTCGAGGTTGTCGCGCAGTGCGACGGAACATTCGAGACACCGAAGGACGATACCGAGCCGATCTATTTCAAGCCGTCCACGTTCTACATCGGCAGCCTGCCCGTCCACAAACTGCTCATGCTGAAGGGACTGGTCTTGGATCAGGTCTTCAAGACGTTCGAGTTCCCCAGCGATGTTGCCGAGGCCTGGACGAAACTGAGCGAAGCGAAGGTGGAGAACCGCGAGCTGGTGCTGGTGATGCCGGCGGGGACCGCGAACAAACCTGCGCCCTGATTTCTCTCTCGCACGACGAGAACGACAAAGGGCCGGTCCATGACCGGCCCTTTGTCGTTTGTTCTGAGGCTGCCCGGCACCGACCGTAAGCCGCGGGTGGGTGTGGTATGCCGGGCGGTGCGGTTTCCGGCCTGAGCGTGAGGACAAGCGGATCGCAGTGGAGCCGCTTGTCGCGCTTCCCAATCAGCCGACCGTGCGCAGCTGGATGCTGTCCACGAGCTGGTTGTTGCTGGCGAGAATGTCGGAGACGATGACGAACTTGTCGCCGACCTCGGCGCGACCGGTGTCGCGGAGGAGCTTGAGGGTGTTGAGCACCGTCTCTTCGGGTTGCGAGGAGAACGGCAGGTAGAGCGGGTCGACACTGCGCAGCAGGGCGAGCTGGCGTTGCGTCTCGACGTTGTTGGTGATCGCGAAAATCGGCGAGTGGCGCGGGCGCAGGGCGGCGAGGCCCTGGGCCATGAAACCCTGGCGGGTGAAGACGACGATACCCCGGGCCGGCAGCTGGTCGGCCATGACGACGGCGCTGCGCAGCATCTTCAGCTTGTCGGAGGAGAGGGCGAGGGCGGAGGCAAAGCCGGCGCCCGGGGTCGACTCCATGCGGCGGGCGACCTTGTCGAAGACCTGGACGCATTCGAGCGGGTACTTGCCGACCGTCGTCTCGCCGGACAGCATGATGCAGTCGGCCTCCTCGAAGACGGCGTTGGCGATGTCGGTGATCTCGGCGCGGGTCGGGATCGGATTGTCGATCATCGTTTCCAGCATGTGCGTGGCGATGATGACCGGGCGACCGTGGGCGAGGCAGGTCTGAACCGCCCGGCGCTGGAGGATGGGCAGCTCCTCGAAGGGGCATTCGATGCCGAGGTCGCCACGGGCGACCATCAGGCCGTGGCAGGCGCGCACGATGTCGTCGAGATTGGAGATGGCCTGCTGGTCCTCGATTTTGGCGATGATGCGGGCGCGGGAGCGGTGCTCGCGGAGAAACTCGGCGAGTTGGTCGATGTCGCGGCCTTCGCGCACGAACGACAGCGCCACATAATCGATGCCTTCCTCGATGCCGACGAGGGTGTCGCCGCGGTCCTTCTCGGTGAAGGAGGGCAGGTTGACCCGGACGCCCGGGAGATTGATGTGGCGCCGGCTGCCGAGCGGGCCGGGGACGAGCACCTGGCAACGCAGGCGGTACGCATCCTTCTCAAGCACCTTCAGGCGGATCAGGCCGCTGTCGACAAGCACTGTGTCGCCGACCGCGACGTCCTTGACGATGTCGGCGTAGTTGACGGACACGCAGCGGACCTCCTTCTCAGGGCGGTCGGCGTGCGGCACGACGATGAAGTCGAAAATCTCGCCGGCCTTCAGTTCCAAGGGCGCGGCGACGTCGCCGGTGCGGATCTCGGGGCCCTTGATGTCCATCATGATCGCAACTTCCTTGCCCAGCTTGGCGCTGACGCCGCGGAGGCGGCGGATGACCGTGCGGACCCACTCGTGCTTGGCGTGGGCCATATTCAGGCGGATCACGTCGGCGCCAGCCTGGATGATGCGCTCCAGTGCGCTCTCACTTTCGGTGGCGGGCCCGAGGGTTGCGATGATCTTGGTGCGGCGGAACTGCGGTCGGTTCATTTTTACGGGCGGCGAGTGAGTGAAAGATACCGGTGGAGGCCAAGGACGGAAAACGACCCTGGGGGTAGCCGGGGCGGCATGGGGGGCAGGATGCCGGCTTGGGCGTTGTTTTCAAACCCCGGACCCAGTACGCGGGACTTGGTGACTTTCCCCATGGTGCCGAAGAGGATGGAAAAGCTGGTGCAGCGCCTTTCCGATGCGGGGGCCACGGCAGGGAGGCCTAGATAATGTTAGTATGAAGAATATTCATCATTCCTGCGCGTCACCACCTTCACCCGCCAAGGGGCGTTGGCGTGACCGTGCTGTGAAGCGAAGGATCGCTCAGGCCCAGTCCAGCATGGCCGAGCCCGCGCCCGGGGCTACCGGGGTAAGCCGGAACCGACAGTTGCCGGCCGGCGCGGTGAGCGGGGCGAACTCGCGGGCGACGGCCTCGAGGCTGTTGCAGTCGCGGCTGAGGTGGGCGAGGAAGACTTCGCGCAGGGCTGGTTCGTCGGCGTGGCGCTCGGCCAGGAAGGTGCGGGCGTCCTGGTTGGAAAGGTGACCGTGGCGGCCGGAGATCCGCTGTTTGACCGACCACGGTCGTTTGGTGTCGGCCTGGAGGAGGTGGGTGTCGTAATTGGCCTCAAGCACGAGCACCTCGACCCCGCGGACGCGCTCCCGGACCTGCTGGGGAAGGTGGCCGAGATCAGTGAGCCAACCGAGACGGCGCCGGGGCGAAAGCAGATCACCGTCGTGGCCCCAGTCGAAGACGAAGCCGACGGGTTCGGCCGCGTCGTGCGGCACCGGGAAGGCGTCGATGGTCAGGTCGCGGAAGCGGAAACGGGACCCGGTTTCGAAGACCTGCCAGGCGACCGGACGCTCCAAGGTGCGGGCGAGAGCGCCGGCGGTGGCGGCGTTGGCGAAGACCTTGAGTTGCGGCAATCGCTTCAGGCCGGTGAGGCCGGCGGTGTGATCCCCGTGTTCGTGGGTCAGGAAGACCGCGTCGATCCGGTCGAGCGATTCGCCGATCGAGGCGAGCATTTCGCCGAGGCGGCGGGCCGAGAAGCCGACGTCGATGAGGATGCGCGTGTCATCGGTCTGCAGGAAGGCGGCGTTGCCGCTGCTGCCGGAACCGAGAATGCAGAACCTCATGGCCATCGTCGGAGCAAAGAACCGGGCCGCCACCGCGCAACGGATTTCTGCGGCGCGGCCGGCGCGCGTCGCTGGACTCGGGGATCTGCCGCAGGCGGGAACTGGGGGGCTGACGGGCGAAACCGGGGTATTCACCCTTCCGGGGCCGCAAAGCGGCGTTAAAAAGGCGGGTGGCGAGAATTCGGCCTTTAGCGGGCGTAGAATACCTCCGAAATCGAGGCTGCTTCACCCCACAT
>JAEXPG010000360.1 GCA_023447015.1 Verrucomicrobiota bacterium | reverse complement strand
ACCCCGTCGGCCGGGAGCGGATGCTGCGCTGCCTCGCCGCAATCGAGCGGGGCCGGGGCGGTCGAGGCGTCAGCGACGACTCAGCACCAACCAATCGCCGATAGGGATCGCCCCGCCATGCGCTCTCCCGTCCTGATCTTCGTCAGCACTTTCACCCGCCGGATCGATCAGCGCCGCCGACTCCGCCTCCCGACGCCGTGGCGCGGCGACACCGTGCAAGATTGGCTGCTATATCCCGGCCACCTGATAGCCGACGCACAGTCCTCGGAGCGCACACTCTGCCTCGCGCCGGCCGACGCACGACTGGCGCGCACCCTCTGCGACGCTCTCCAACTCCCGCCAACCCGCCCGCGCACACTTGCCACCACACTCGAAACGCTCCGCGCCGTCGCCCTTCGCCGAGGCCTCGACCCGACCGTCGTCACCCACCATCATACCGCTGTCGGAACGATCCACCTCACGCTTTCACCCGCCCAACTCAACTGGCTCCGCGCGAAGAATCGTTCATTCGTGCTAACTGGCCAACTGACCACCATCGCGATCTGGTCGGAGGAATCGTACGCACACCGGGAGCGCAGCGCTTCACGCCGGCCTGGAAAACGAGTGTAATCTCCGCATCGGTACTAGTCCGGCAAGAAGACAGCACCTCCTATCATCCATCCTGCTCAAAAAGCGGCCTCAGCGCAGGTGCTTTCGCTTTGCCGGACCAATAATCCAGCCAAGATAGCACCTGTCCGGTCGTTCACCATCGAACGCAGCCGAGGAATCAACGTCGTCGGCCTGGCCCTTGCAGGCGCCAGGCCATCACACAAAGATCAAGTACCAAGAAACTCTTTAACAACGGGCGCCTCTGAATAATCAAATCCCGGACGTTGCGGGTGGTCTATCACAAGAGTGTCGCATGGGCTCGGGGTGACCCGACAAGTATAACGGCAACACCTCCCGCCCAAATAGGTAGCCGTTTTCTCCCATTCATTTCCCACAACCCCAGGAAGATTCACCCAGGTCGCATCCCCAAAAACCACCAACTTCTCCGGTTCAAGGCGTCTCAAAGTGGTCCAGAAAACTGGAGCTGCATCCGCCCACAGTTTCCGATCTGGACGTTGTCTGGCGCCAGTGCCGACACTCGATTGGACAAACACAGAATAAGCCACGCTATTCCAAAATGCTTCCTTCGAAATCTCACGATCCCCGACGAAGAGTTTGAAGAGCTTGGTATAGAGCGGCAACGATTGGACTCCGAGCAACTGACGCAAGACCAGGTGGATCAAGAAGTAATTACACGAGTTCACAGCCCCTGGAGCGCACCCCCCGCAGCCCTCGTGCTCTTCGCAATATAGCGATTCGCCCAAGATCATTACCTTCTGTCGAAAAACCTTGCGGCTGGTCCCGTACTCAGTGCCCACCCAAGGGAAGAATGCTTCGCTGGTGTCGGTTCTGTTCACGCACGATTCCATTGCTTTCATTTAACGGATACTCTTTTCGCCATTATTTCGCCACGGGACATGGGCACTCAACCACGAAACCAATCCCGAACGGTATCCCCCTTGGAACCAACGGGCTTTCGATAGGCTGCGAGCGCTCTCCGAAGACCGTCCTGAATCGAGCGCCGAACTGTTCTCGGCCCCACAACCACAATCTCTTCACCCTGCGAGAGAATCCAAAACCCGAGCTGCCAGGAATCTTTCACGGACACCTCGAAGCGGTAGTGACCCTTGTCGATGGGCTTCAGTTTCTGCTCAGGCGAGAGCGGGCTCTCTTGGAGGTAGTTGGCAAGGTTGGTGGTCACCACGGCCTTGAGCCGGATCTGAGGGCCTTCGCCGAACTGCATGCCGCCGGCCACGAGAAAGGAGTCCAGCGAGAAGCCCTTCGGCCGCTCGGCAGGCTCCTTCGTGGCAGTAACTGAGCTGATGCGATGGAGCGCGTACAGGCGCGGCTCGCCGTAGTCGAATGCCGTGGCGACGAGGTATGCGATGGAGCCGTGCTGCACCAATGCCAGCGGGTGCAACGTCTGCTCGCTCGGCTTCGACGCCTCGCGTGCGCTGTACTGCACCTCGATCTGCCGTTCCTCAAGAATCGCCTCCTTAACTAGGCGCAGATACCGCTCGTTGATCCGTGGCGGGAGAAACGGCAACCCGGGCGGCACGTAGCAGACGCGGTCCTTCCACTGCGCCAGGCAGTTCTTCTGTTCGGTCGTCAGCCGGCTCTGGGCTTTGGCCAGCTTGGGCTCCAGCACTTTCAGCAACGAGACCGGGGCGAGCTGGCGCAACAACTCCTCGGCTAGCACCAGCGATAGCGCATCGGCCATCTCGACATCGGGCATCGGCACCGCGCGTAAGGCCAAACGTTTCCAGCGGTACGGCTTCTCCTTGTCGCTTCGGCCCGCTTCGACCGCTCGGCACACGCCGTATCTTCCGTCCAGCCGGACAAGGTCGCGCTCGACCGTACGCTTCTGCAACGCCTTGTAGCCTTGTTCACGGAGTTTCTGTATCAGCTCAAGCGCGGTCTGCCCGAGCCCGTGGGGCTCCAGCAGGTTGAGCAGGTCCAACTGGCGGGCGAGCGCGTCGTGAATGGAGGCTTTGGCCATGGTGGGTGATTGGATCGTGGCGCACTGTACCATACCGGTGCGACATTTTACGTCGCACTCGCGCCACCAGACATCAGCCCCTCCACCACCCAACCCGGCCGCGTACATCGCACATTGGCCAATCGCACGCCCGATCGGCCACAGGAACACAGCTCAAAACGCCTATCTCAGCCGATTCCTTCCGCCGTCGGCTTGTGCCTGTTCTGCCAGGGGCAAGCTGGCCGGAACCGGCCAAACGCCTTTTGACAGGAGGCAACAGGATCCACGCCCCGCGATTGCGATCCCTTGGCCCCGTGCGACTTGGCCGGAATCTGGGCAATTGGCCGTGATCTACTGGCCAACCACTGACAAGGCCGCAGCGATCTCCTCCTCCTCGCGGCGGGCGAGGCCCGCGGCAGCGGCGAACTCCCGCCACCGGGCGATTCCGCCCCGCACCTCGTCGACGATTCCCTGCGCATCCTTTCGCTCGATTCCCTCTGCCTTCGCCAAGGCCACAAGGTGCTCAAGGCCGACATTGGCGCGCTCGCCCATGACTGCCATCCCACGCTCCCTCAATTGCCCTCTGCCGGTGAAGGTCAGGTCGAACGCAGGGCTTAGCCGCCACTCCTTGGCCGAATACAAGAAGCCGTGGTTCCTCCCGTGGTCGTCCCGGTTGCTGGCCAGCACATTGAAGACGGCACGTCTGTAGGCCTTCAGCACTTCGGCATGGTCTCGGGTGATCCGGCGGGTGACCCGCAGCAAGGTCTGGTAGTCGAGATCACTGCCCAGCATCTGGCAGAGCCCAGCCAGGCTATGGTAGTGGATCCGCGCTTCCCCCTCCCGGTCGAATCGGCGAACCGCGAAATGTTGGCGCACGCCCTCGGCGTGTCCGGTCTCAAGCAGACGCGCCTGCGGGACCTCGATGCCGGCCGCGCGCGCCATGAGCGCGTAGGCGAATTCCATCCGGCCCAGGCCCCGATCGGCCGTTGTATCGAACTTTACAAGCCACGCATCGGGATGGGCCCGGTCGTGGTCGTGCGCGATGGAGCTCATCGCGGGATCGAACCAGAGTGCGGCCTTGGGCCGGGCACCGCCGGGCGAACTGCCGACATCGGCCAGGAGAGCCAGGTCGGTCTGCTCGCCCCGCGCCAGTTGCGCGGCAGCTGCATAGATCGAGTCAAGGCTGCCCCGCTCGCTCTCCACCCCGGCCGCCGGAGCGTAGACCAAGGCGCCGAAGGCCCGCCGGCCGATGAAGGACAACCGCATCAACGCATCGACGGCGTGCGGCATGACGCCCTGCTGGCGAAACCAGTCATCCATCACACGCGTGCCCCAGGAATCCGGCAGCGAATCCTCGAAGAGCCCGGGCAGGCTCATCGTCGGGGTGTTCCCACGCGAGCGAATCCCGGGCACCAACGGCAGGGCCAGCGGCGAAAGCTCATGGCCGGTGGACAGGAAGGATGCAGCGTACTCGAAGAATATGCTGCCGCGCACCGTGGCCAAGGTGCCGACCAGTTCACCGCCGTAGGAGACCTCGAGCTTGTTCATCGGCGGGTCTTCCCCCTTTGCGGCAGCGATCTGACGAGATCGGCGAGGCTGCCCCCGGAGGGCAACGCAGACCTGCCCAATTGCTCCAGCTCGCCGCTTAGGCCGAGGACATCCAGGATGCCGATGAAGCGCACCAGCGAGACCCTCCCCGTGCGCTCAAACAGAACGTAGGTCGCCTGTTTTACGCCGGCGCGCCGGGCGACCTCCGCCTGGCTCCAGCCCCGCGCAAGCCGCTGCTCCCGCACGCGGGAAGCGAGGGTTTTTGCGATCTCGGGCGGAGAGCTAAGCGTTATCATTTTACCTATTATTGGCCGGTTTCGGCTCCTAGTAAACAACATCTTATCGCTTACCAGCCACTTCTCGAACGCCCCCACCCTGAATCTCGGCGCCACACCAAAACCCTCGCAATGGTACATGGAGGGCGTGGCCGCTTGGGCCGCGTAAACCTGCGCTAACTGCTCAGGATCGCTACTCGGCCTCGTCGTCGATCTGCGAGAAGACGGTTCGCCCCACGTGCATCGGGCGCCAACAGCATCCGCAGCGCTGGCCGAGTCCAAATCGTGAGCAGGCTCAAAATCGGCCTAATGCCCATGCTTCCGTAACTTACGAAACTTGAGGCCTCCGCTCACCGGACAGCATTGGGCGCTGTCCCGCCTTCTCCCGAAACGCCCAACTCGAAGCACCCAGCGCCCGTGCCGCCCGACGCCCTTCCCCGCGTCCCCCGACCCGTCCGTTTGGCATATTTCGGACGAGTGGGCGGGGCGAGCAGACCCGCAGTACCGCGCCCGCAGGGGTTTCGAAGTTGGGCGAACAGAGGGGGGCTCAGCCGTCGCCACAGGGC
>JAEXPG010000272.1 GCA_023447015.1 Verrucomicrobiota bacterium | reverse complement strand
AGGTTGGGGCAGATGGTGGGCCACTGGCAGCTCGGGCGGATGCACGCGTCGCAGATCCACTGCTCCTTGCCCTTCATGCGGTACATGTTGGCCGACGGCCCGCCGAGGTCGGTGATCGTGCCGTGGAAATCCGGCATCTCCTTCACCGCCTCGCCCTCGCGCAGGATGCTTTCCTTGCTCCGGCTCGCGACGAACTTGCCCTGGTGCGCCGAGATCGTGCAGAACGCGCACCCGCCGAAACACCCGCGGTGCAAATTGATCGAGTGGCGGATCATCTCGTAGGCCGGGATCGGCCCGCGCTTGCGGTAACGCGGGTGCGGCAGACGGGTGAACGGCAGGTCGAAGCTGCGATCCATCTGCGCCTCCGTCATCGTCGGGAACGGCGGGTTGATGACGAGCGTGCGCCCGCCGACGTCCTGCAGGAGCCGGCTCGCGTGCACGCGGTTCGACTCGGTCTCGACCTGCTTGAAGTTGGCCGCGTAGCGCGTGCGGTCGGCGAGGCACTCCTCGTGCGAGTGCAGGCGCAGGTCGGTCCAGTTGGCGTTCTTCGGCAGCGGCGCGCCTTCGGGCAGCAGCACCGCCGTCTGCGCGATCGTCTTGAGCGAGGAGAACGGCACGCCTTTCGCGAGCAGCCGGAGCAGCTCGAGGAGCGGCAGCTCGCCCATGCCGTACACGAGCAGGTCGGCGCCGCTCTCGGCGAGCACGGTCGGCCGGATCTGATCCGACCAGTAGTCGTAGTGGGACACGCGCCGCAGACTCGCCTCGATGCCGCCGATCATTACCGGCACGTCGGGCCAGAGCTGCTTGAGGATGCGGGTGTAGGACGTCACCGCATAGTCGGGACGGAAGCCCGGCGCGCCGTCGGGCGTGTAGGCGTCGTCGCTGCGCAGCCGGCGGCCGGCGGTGTAGCGGTTGACCATCGAGTCCATGCAGCCTGCGGTCACGCCGAAGAACAGCCGCGGGCGTCCGAGCTTCTTGAAGTCGCGCAGGTCGTCGCGCCAGTTGGGCTGGGGCAGGATCGCCACGCGGAACCCCTCGCGTTCGATGATGCGCCCGACCACCGCGGCGCCGAACGACGGATGGTCGACGTACGCGTCGCCCGTCACGAGGATCACGTCGACCTCGTCCCAGCCGCGCGCGTCGAGCTCGTCGCGCGCGGTCGGCAGCCAGCGGGCGGGATTCCAGGTGGGATCGCGCGGGTCGGGCTTGGTGGCGGTGGAGGGCGGCGGCAAAGTGCGGCCACCTTCGCCGCGCGGTTCCCGCGGTGCAAGCGCCGGCTGGTCTGGCGCCACGGCTAGCAGCCCCGCCACGGTGTCGGTGCGCGAATCATCACCGCCTGTCCTTGGACGCGCGCCGCCCATCCAGCCCGCGGTTGTCGCTGGGTGCGGGACGCTTTCCTGTCGGCGGCATGAACGCTGCCGTTGCCGCTGTCGTCTCTTCCGTCCGCCGGGCTGCTCGCTCGCTCTGGAAGAATTGGATCCGCCCGCTGGCGCCGACCGTGCTCGGCGTCCTCGCCGCCAAATCCGCCCTCGCCGACATCAACCACGTCCCGACCGGCTCGATGAAGCCGACGATCCTCGAAGGCGACGTGGTCGTGATCAACAAGCTCGCCTACGACCTGAAGGTGCCGTTCACGCGCTTCCGCCTCGCCACCTGGGGCGAGCCCGCGCGCGGCGACATCGTCGTGTGCTTCTCGCCCGACGAGGATGTGCGGCTGGTGAAGCGCGTCGTCGCCCGCGCCGGCGACACCGTCGAGCTGCGCGACGACGTACTCCTGCTCAACGGCGTCCGGCTCGACTACGCCCCGCTTGCCGCCGATGCCGCCGGGCTGCCCTACCTCCCGGAGGCGGAGCGCGCAGCGGCGTGCTTCGTCCGCGAGAAGCTCGTTGGAGACGGGCACGCGATGATGGTCCTCCCGCGTCGCCACGCCCGGCGCAACTTCGGCCCGGTCGTGGTCCCCGCCGGCCAATGTCTGGTCCTTGGCGACAACCGCGACAACAGCCGCGACTCGCGCTATTTCGGTTTCATGCCTGTGGAGCGGGTCGTCGGTCGCGCGGAGGCGGTCTTCGTCTCGGGCGATCCCGACCATTGGCTGCGCCCGCGGTTCGGCCGCTTCTGCACCGCGTTGGAGTGAGCCCGCTCCGAGGTCGCCTCGCGCCCGGTTCCTTCGGGACGGATCGGAACGTGGCGCGGACTCGTCCGGCGCAGGAACCGCCGCCGCGGTGCGGCCGGCCACGCGTCGTACCAACGCTCGCGATCATCCCTCCCCGATGGTGGCCGGTGCGCTTCCGGCATCCGCTCGGAAATGGAGCCGGAAGAGCGCGCCCCGGCCCGGCTCGCTCTCCAGCTCGATCGCGCCGCCGTGGGCGCGGACGATGCCGAGCACGGCGGCCAGCCCGAGGCCGCGGCCGGTGAACTTGGTGGTGAAGAAGGGGTCGAAGATGCGATCCCGGATCTCCGGTGCGATTCCGCCGCCGTTGTCGGCCACCTCCAGCACGATGTAGTCGCCGGCGGGCAGCTCGGCGGCGAGCGGTCCGTTCACCGCCCGGGAGGCGGCGAGGTGCGCGTTGCGGGTGCGGACGCGGATGTCGCCCTCGCGGCCTTCGCAGGCCTCGGCGGCGTTGAGCAGCAGGTTCAGCGCGACCTGCTGGAGCTGGGCCGCGTCGGCCCGGATGGAGGCGAGGTCGGGGGCGAGCCCGAGGTCGACGGTGCAGCTGCGGACGCCGGAGGTGCGCAGGAGTCCCAGGGACTCGCGCAGCACGGTGTTGAGATCGACCGGGCGCACGACGAACCGGCCCTTGCCGGAGTAGGCGAGCATCTGGCGGCAGAGGTCGGCGGCGCGTTGGGCGGCGGACTCGATGGCTTGGAGGCTCTTGTCGACCGTCTCGGGGCTGCCGGCGGAAAGGCGGGCCAGCGAGGCGTTGCCGAGGATGATCGTCAGGAGGTTGTTGAAGTCGTGGGCGATGCCGCCGGCGAGCACGCCCAAGCTCTCGCTCTTCTGTTTCTCGCGCAGGCGGGCCTCGAGTTTCTCGCGGTCGGCGGCGGCCTGCTTGCGCGCGGTGATGTCGCGCTGGACTCCGACCCAATGCGAGAGGCGGCCGGAGGCGTCGCGGATGGGCATGATGCGCGCCTCGACATGGAAGGGTGAACCTTCCTTGCGGTAGTTCACCAGCTCGGCGGTGAAGACTTCGCCGCGGGCGAGGCATTCGCGCATGCGGGCGATTTCGGCGGGGTCGCTGTCCGGGCCCTGGAGGATGGCCGGCGAGCGGCCGAGCGCCTCCTCGGGCGTGTAGCCGGAGAGGCGGGTGAAGGCGTGGTTGACGAAGACGATGCGCGGGCGCGGGGAGGCGGGCGTGCCGGCGTCGGTGATGACGATGGAGTCGTAGGAATTGACGACGGCCGACTCGAGCAGCCGCAGGCGTTCCGCGGAGAAGATGGAGAGGTCGGAGATGGTCGAGTGTTCGCCGGGAGGGCTCGGCCGGGTGTTGGTCCGGGGCGAGCGGGCGCGTTCGTCGGAAGCGGGCACGGGAGTGGGGGCGAAGGCGGCGGCAGGCGGGCCGGCGCGGTTCGCGTTCGGGTGGGGGA
>JAEXPG010000205.1 GCA_023447015.1 Verrucomicrobiota bacterium | reverse complement strand
AGGTCGGCGGTGTAGAGCGCGAAGCTCGACGAGCCCTGCATGAAGATGAACGTCATCGGGAAGATCGACGCGAGGAAGAGCAGCAGGCGGCGGTCGGCCAGCACGGCGGTCCACGTGCCGCCGGCGGTGTCGTCGGGGGCGGCGTGGTGTTGCACGCGGGCGGGCAGTCCGCGCCAGGCGAGCACGCCGTAGAGCAGATCGGCGAGGGCGTTGCCGACGAAGATCCAATGGAAGGAGATATGCGCGAGGATACCGCCCACGGCCGGGCCGAGGGCGAAGCCGGCGTTGACGGCGAGGCGGTTGAGCGCGAAGGCCGTGAGCCGGTGCTCGGCTGGCGCGAGTTCGGCGATGAGCGCGCTGGAGGCGGGCCGGAAGAGTTCCGAGGCGAGGCCTTGGAAGAACACCATCGCCAAGATCGCGTAGTAGTCGGTGAGGAAACCCAGCACGAGCATGCCGGCGGCGGAGCTGAACATCGACACGGCGATCACGAAGCGGTGGCCGTGGCGGTCGGTCCACACGCCGCCGAGAACGGAGGCGCCGAGCCGGCCGATGCCGTACGCGCCGAGGACAATGCCGATGCGCTCGGCGGTGAAGCCGAGATGGGTGAGGTGGAGCGCCAGCAACGGGACGACGAAGCCGCCGAAGCGGTTCACGAAATTGCCCACCGCGACCACCCACATGGCGCGGGGAAACGAGCGGAGGGCTTGGCGGGTGGCTTGGTCCACCCCTCAAGCAACGGACCGCCGCGCCGCGGTTTCAATCGGGAACCCGTGCGGCGTTTTCCGACCTTCGCACGAAGAGAGGGACGCCGGCTCTGCCGTAACCACTACTTGTAGGAGGCTGCTTGCAGGCGATTCTGGCTCGGGAACGGCGGACGGCGGATCGCCTGCAAGCAGGCTCCTACCTCAGTCAGCGGAACCGTGCTGATACCAGAGGCGAAGCCTATCCGGTGGCCGCAAACTCGGCGGATCCGGTCACGCACTGCACGGTGTCCGACCTGCTCGGACACCGTGGCCGCCTCGAGCCGGTGCCGCGCTCAGCGGTCGCCGTCGAGCATGCGGCCGAGCCCGCCGAGGACGGAGCCTTCCTCCCGACCTTTGCCGCCGGCTTTCGGGGACGCGGCGATGATGCGGTCGGCGAGGCGGCTGAATGGGAGCGATTGCAGCCAGATCCGGCCCGGGCCGCGGAGCGTGGCGAAGAAGAGGCCTTCGCCGCCGAACAATGCGGTTTTGATCCCGCCGACGAATTGGACGTCGAACTCGACCGAGGGCTGGAAGGCGACGATGCAGCCGGTGTCGACGCGCAGCGTCTCGCCGGGCGCGAGGGTGCGCTCGTGGATCGTGCCGCCGGCGTGCATGAAGCACCAGCCGTCGCCCTCGAGGCGCTCCATGATGAAACCCTCGCCGCCGAAGAGGCCGGCGCCGATCTTCCGGTTGAAGGCGATGCCGACGCTCACGCCTTTCGCCGCGCAGAGGAACGAGTCCTTCTGGGCGAGGATGGTGCCGCCGATCTCGGCGAGGTGCACGGGGATGATCTTGCCCGGGTAGGGCGCGCCGAACGCGACGCGGCGCTTTTCCACGGCGCGGTTGAGATACGCCGTCATGAACAGCGACTCGCCGGTGAGCAGACGCTTGCCGGCGCCGAGCAGCGAGCCGAGGAATCCGGTGTTCTGCTGGGAGCCGTCGCCGAAGATCGTCTGCATCTCGATCCCGTCCTCCATGTACATCATGCCGCCGGCCTCGGCGAGGGCGGCTTCGTTGGGGTCGAGCTCCACTTCGACGAACTGCATGTCGTCGCCGTGGATCTTGTAGTCGATTTCGTGCATCGCGGGCATGGTGGTGCGGAGTGGTTCGAGGTTAGAACACCGATCAGTTGAGAAAGTTGCGGAAAGTGCGCCGCGAAGCGCGGCGTGGCCGGCGGTCAGAGGCAGAGCCGGCCGAGCGGGCGACCCTCGTCGGCCTCGATCAGGTCGAACATCGTCTCGGCACCGCAGCCGGCGAGGCCGTATTCGGCGGCGCGCAGCTTCACGCGCTCGGTGGCCTCGTCGCGCCAGCCGAGTTTCATCATGAAGACGTTCCAGACGGTGCATTCCTCGTCGGTGCGCGGCGTGCCGACGGCGTGGGCCCAGGCGAGGATCTCCTCGTCGGAGCCGCCCTGGAGGGTGCGCGCGGTCAGATCGGTGTGCTTGATGCCGAGGAAGCGGCAGCAACGCGCGTCGAAGAACCGTGGGACGTTTTCGCCGAGGTTGGCGGCGAACTCCGGCGGGAGCTGGCCGGCGGCGTGCAGGCGGATCTTGTCGAGCATGCGGCCGAAATAGACGAGCCGACCGACTTTCTCGAAGGGGGAACGGAGACCGGGGACGTTGGGCATGGTGGTGGGTTAACGGAACAAACGGTGCGTCAGCTCACCGCCCAGGTGCGCCGCGGCCGGACGAAGAAGCCCGCGCCGGCGGTCAGGATGGCGAGCCCGAACATGATGGCGGCGACGAGGGGCTGTTCGGCGAACCAGAGGGCCACGCCGCCGGCGCCGATGCCGCCGATGAGCATGCCGTACAACGACTGGCCGATGATCATCGGCTGCTTGTTGCGGGCGCGGTCCTCGGCGGTGTGCGGGCGGACGGTGCAGGTCGTCAACCAGGCGATGGCGGCGGCGTTGAGCGTCGCGCCGACGCCGGTGATCGCCGCGATCAACGGATGGCCGAGCCCGAGGATGACGCCGCTGATGATCCAGCCCAGAAGCGCGGGGTAGAAGGCGGCGGCGGCGGTGCGGGCCACGGCCGCCCTCCGCCGGGAGATCGGGCTGGCGGCGGTGCAGTCGGGCGCCTCGTCGTTGGTGGTCATGAGCGCGGCGAGCAGCGCCGCGGCCATTGCGGGGCCGACGAGCGCCACTCCCGCGAGCCCCACGGAGGCCCGGTAGAGGAAAGCGCCGGCCAGCCCGGGAATGATGGTGACGATCTGCGTCGAGGCGCGCGCGAGCAGCAGCGGGTCGCGGAACACCATGCGCAGCTCCTTCAGCACGATCGTGCGCCAGCGTGGGCGCTCAAAACTACCGCGCCACGCGGCGGCGGGAGTCGGGCGCCCGGCGGGGGCCTCGGCTGTGTCGGCGACGGCGGCGAGCGCGCCGTGGGCGAAGTCCCGCGTGAGCCGCCGCAGTGCCCAGACGGTGGCGCCGACGCCGAGGGCGGCGATCAGCCCGAGCCAGAGCGGATCCCCGCGGGCGGCGTCGCCAAGCTGGGTGAGGGGGGGCACGGCGAGCCGGCTCAGCCAACCACCGGCAAGGCGGCCGCCGAATCCGGGGCCGGGACGCGTCATCCAGTTCGACGCCTGGAAACCGGCGAACGCCGCCATTCCCAGCGCGATGCCGAAGAGCTGCACGATCACCCGGGCGCGGCGCGCCCCGATCCGGCGCACCGTGGCGAGCGTGGCCGCGAGCGTGAGCGGCACGAGCAGCGCGGCGCCCGCCACCCAGGCCGGCCAGCCCCACCACCAGTGCCGGCCGTGCAGCAGGATGGCGCAGTCCAAGAGCGGGATGATGAAGACCGCGCTCGCGACGAGCGTGGTCAGTGTGATGTCCGCGAGCCGCGTGGCGACGATGACCCGGAGCGGCGCCGGGCTGGAGAGAAGCAGTGGGAGGTCGCCGCGGTTGTAGAGCGTCTCGAGCGAACGCTGCGAGGCCGCGGCGACGACGAGCAGCAGAGCGAGCAAGACGGCGAACTCGGTCGCGCCGGCGTCCGCGCCGCCACGGGTGAAGGCCCGCATCGCGGCCATGACCGGCAGGTGCACGATCGCGAGCATCAGCAACTGGAAGACGGCGCCGCCGATCCTCCCGGCCGCGCCCTTGCCGCTGCGGAAGTAGAGCCGCAGATCGTTGGCGAGGATGCGACGGAAGAGCTGGAAGTCGCGGTGCAAGGGGCCGGAGACGTGGACGAGGGCGGAGGGTCGGCCGGGAGTGGCGTGGTGCGTTGCCGCGCGGGGCTATTTCGCCGCCGGGAGCGCCGGCTCGGGCTGGGCGGCGGCGGGGGCGCCGGGCATCGGCTCGGGGAGGACGACGTAGCTGACCAGCCGAGCGGGCTGGAGGTACTGGGCGGCGAAGGTGTTGATCTCCTCCCGGGTGATCGCGGCGATGTCGCTGGTGCGGGTGCGGGCCCAGTCGACGCGGACCGGGAACTCGCGGGAGGCGGCGAGCACGGTGCCCAGCCAGTAGGGATTGGTGCGCGCGCTCTCGGCGACCTGGGTGAGGATCGGCTGTTTCACGCGTTGCAGCTCGTCGTCGGTGATGCCGCCGGTGCGCAGCGATTCGGCGATCTCGCGCACGGCGGCGAGGATCGCGGGCGCCTGCGCCGGATCGACGCCGATCTGCACGAGGGTGAAGCCGTAGCCGGGGAACGTGTCGCTGCCAATCTGGCCGACGCTGGGGCTGTAGGCGCCGCCCAGTCCTTCGCGGATCTTCAGGCGGAGGCGGTCCTCGATGACGTCGGCGAGCACGTTGAGCCGGCGGCTGCGCGGGGCGTCGAGGGAATCTGCGGTGGGCCAGAAGAGGAAGACGCTGCCGCGCGGGATCTCGGTCTGGACCTTGCGCTCGGCGGCGAACCCGGCGGCGGGAAACGCGACCTGGCGCTGGTCGGCGTAGGCGGGCTTGGCGGAGCGGACGGGGAGCGCGCCGAAGGTCTTCGCGGCGAGGGCGATCGTCGCCTCGACATCGATGTCGCCCACGATGCTCAGCTCGAGCGGCCCCTTCGTGATCTCGGGGGCGAGCCAGGCCCGCACGTCGGCCATCGTGTAGCGCGACAGCGTCTCCAGGGACGGGATGCCGAAGCGGGGGTCGCCGCTGGCGAGCGCGCGCTGGATCTCGAGCTGGAAGGCGCCCTCGGGCGTGTGTTGGAGCTGGGTGTAGAACTGCGCCATCCCGCGGCGGAGCAGACGCTCGGCCTCGGGGCGGTAACCGGGATCGGTCGCCTGGGCGGCGAGGAGCTGGAGCTCGAGCTCGAGATCCTGCGGGGTGGTTTTCCCGGAGACGACGAAGGCGTCCTTGGCGACGCTGAAGCCGGCGCCGACGGAGCGGCCGGCGAGGATGCGCTGGAGGTCGTCGGCGCTGTGCTTGCCGAGGCCCATCAGGCCGGCGGCGCTGCTGGTGAAGATATCGAGGCCGGGCTTGTCGGCCGGCATGGTGAGCAGGCCGCCGCCGAAGCGCGCCGTGAGCAGGATGGCGGACGCCTGGAAGTCGGTCTTCTTGAGGTTGAGCTTCACGCCGTTGGCGAAGTCGACCTGCGTGATGCCCAGGTCGGCGATCTCGTTGCGCGCGGTGACGGCGCCGGCGGCACCGAAGTCGGTGTAGCCCCAGCTGGCCTCGGCGATCTTGGCGGGGGCGGAGACGGCGACGGCGTGGCTTTCGTTGAAGGCGGCGACAACGGCGGCCGCGTCGACTTCGGTCGGGAGGTTGCCCGAGACGAAGATGAGCCGGCCGGAGGAGGTCCAGGCGGCGCGCAGGGCGGCGAGACAGTCGTCGACGGACACCGCCGCGAGCGCGGGCTTGTAGAGGTCGCGGGTGGCGGTGGGGTGCTCGAAGACGTTCTTCCCGGCGATGGTGGCGACCAGACCGGCGGCGAGGCCGGGGGAGCGGCGCGTGGGGGCCTGCTTCACGGCGTCGTCGAGGGCGTTGGCCATGTTGGCGGTGGCTTCGCGCAGCTCCGCGGCCTGGAACCCGTGCGCGAGGGCGCGGCGGAGCTCCTGTTCGGCCACGGCGAGGGCGGGGCGCCATTGCTCGGGCTTGGTGGTGGAG
>JAEXPG010000164.1 GCA_023447015.1 Verrucomicrobiota bacterium | reverse complement strand
CGCCGAAGCCGGCATCGCGTTGCTCGCCGACCTCACGGGGGGCGCGTTCGCCGCGGAAATCACCGCGACCGCCACCGTGTCCGCCGCGGTTGCGACCGCGGCCGCCACGACGGCGACGATCACCGCGGAAGTCGCCGTCCTGGCGGGGACCACGCTGCTCGCCGCCGGATTGGGCGGCGGCGGTCTCCTCGGACTTGCCGCCGAAGATGCTCTTCACCCAGCCGAAGAAGCCGCCGGACTTCTTCTCGGCGGGCGCTTCGGGGGCGGGAGTCTGTTGCTCGGGCTGGGCATCGGCCTGCGGACGGTTGTCGCGCTCGGGGCGACGGCCTTCCTCGAAACGGCGTCCGCCTTCGCGGCGATCACCGTCGAAGCGACGGCCGCCTTCACGGCGGTCACCGCCCTGGAAGCCACCCTCGCGACGATCGCCCTGGAAACGGCCTTCCCGGCGCTCGCCCTGGAAGCCGCCTTCACGACGTTCGCCTTGGGAGCGTTCGCCCTGTGGGCGTTCGCCACCTTCGCGGCGTTCCCAGCGCTGGTCGGCTGGGGCGCGCGGGGCGGGCGGGAGAATGGTGAGCTGGGGCTTTTCCTCCGACGCGGCCGGAGCCGCGGGAGCGACGGGAGCCTGGGCGACGGGCGCCTCGGCCTTGGGCGTCGGAACACTCGCGGGCGCTTCAGGCGCCTCGGTGGCAGGCTTCTCAGCTTGGGGAGCCGGGGCGGAGGCCTCGGCGACGGGGGCGACCGGCGCGGGAGCCGGCTGGATGACGGGAGCGGGAGCCGCGGGGGCGGGCTCGGGCTCGGTCGAGGTGGAACCGAAGCCGCTGGTGTTGCGCGGCAGGGGGATCACCGAGATCGCCGTGGGCTTGTAGCCGGTTTCGGCGCTGGCCGCGACGGGGGCGGCGACGGACTGACGTTTGCCGCGCGCGAGGCCGGAACCACGGCTGGTTCCGAAGGCGGGAGCCGCCGGCGCGACCGGGGCGGCTGCAGCCACCTGCGCCGGGGCGGCCGGAGCGGCCGGAGTCTCGGAGGCAGGAACGGCGGGTACGGCCACGACGGGCTCGCTACCGGCCGGGCTCGTCTGGGGAGCCTGGTTTTCTTCTGATGAGGACATGTCTCTTTCTAGGCGAGGCGCGCGCGGCAAAGGCAGCGGCGCCGATGGTTGGGGCGACCGGGGCGCGAAAGACCGCGCCGCAAGGGCGGACGCCGGAAGGCGCGGAGCATCCCGGGGGGGGCGGGGGCGGGTCAACAGGATAAGCGGGGGCGGTCCCCCGGCTGGATGTCGGCCGATGCTCGGGTGAAAAACGGTTCGGCTTCCCCTGGTCGGGAGCGACCTCGGGGCTTTGCCGCCGATCTGCCGCCGTGAGGCGGTGGCCTGGCGGGCGGGCTGAGCGATGCAGGCGAGTGTCGAGGAACGGCGGTCGCGCGTCGGGCGAGTTGAGCCGGATTGCGGCAGTGCGATCGCTGTCGCGCTGTTCCTTGGTGGTCTGCTGGCCGGTGCTTGGCACAAGGCTTTCATCAGCCTCACTCCTGCCGAGACCGGCGACCGAAGGCGCGACCATGGCTGGCAAGGTTACAGCGGGCGCGTGTGGCCGTTGCTGCGATGGAAACGCTGGGCGATCGGGGAAAGCTCGTAGACGACGACGTTCTCCTCCTGCGGCATGCGATCGGCGCAGTGGGCGATCTGTTTGACCAGATGCTCGGTGATCGGGGCGCCGCGTTCGGCGACGACGGGTGTGCCGGGGGCGCGCGCGGTCGGGTAGTGGGCGGCGAGGATCTCGTGGAGATGCAGGTCCCAAGGCGAGCGCGGGCGGGGCGCACAGGGGTAGCAGACGACGGCCAGGTCGAGGAACACGCCGTCCAAATCGAAGCGGTAGCGCTCGCTCTCGGCGGGGATGCGGATGGCGGGCTCCCAGAGGTCGCGTTGCTGGGCACGGGTGAGGAGGGGGGCCGTGACATCGCAGCCCTTGCTGAAGAGCGCCGACTTGAGGGCGGCGGCGATGACGGTCTGGGTCTCGGCGAGGAAACTGCAGATTTCGGAGGGGCTCTGCGGTTTCCGGCGCAGGGCGCGCTCGTAGACGATGGCGGCGCCGTTGGGGTCGAATTCGATGACGAGGTCGATCCAGCGGTTGTGCTCGAGATCGAGGAATCCGGCCCAGGTGATGAACGAGGCGACGCCGGTGGCGCGTTCGCCGGGCGGGGCCACTGTCGAATGGGCGGAAAGGCCGAGCTCGGTGAGGGCGCGCGGCACCAGATTCTGGATCTCGCCGGCGGCGAACCAGATCGGCGGCGGGGCGGCCGGCGCGAGCGGCGGCGGAGCGTTTTCGGCCTCGGTGATCGGGTCGGTCGGGATCTCGAGGGTCTCGATGGGCGGCTGGAGTTGCTGGGCGACGATCTCGCCGAGCAGGCTGTACCGGCGGCCGAGCGACTCGTACTGCTCGAGCTGTTTCTGCAGGGCGAGCTGGTAGCCGACGGTGCGTTCGGCCACGCGCAGACGCGCGAGCAGTTCGTCGGGGTCGAAGGGCTTGCTGATGAAGTCGTCGGCTCCGGCGTCGAGTCCGGCGGTGATTTCCCCGGTGCGGAATTTGGAGCTGACGATGATGACGTACGGCTGGATGGGCGGCGCGGCGGCGCGCAGCTGGCGACAGACCTCGGTGCCTTCGAGGCCGGGCATGACCCAGTCGAGCAGGGCGACGAGCGGGCCGTCGGCGTCGAGCAGGGCGGCGAGGGCGGCATGGCCGTCGGCCACGACCTGAGGCGTGTAGCGCGCGTTGGAT
>JAEXPG010000102.1 GCA_023447015.1 Verrucomicrobiota bacterium | reverse complement strand
GGCGCGCACAGTGAAGGAATCCGGCGGCCGGGTGGTGGGGGTGATCCCGGAGTTCATGAAGGTGAAGGAGCTCGCCTTCGACGAGGCCGACGAGCTCGTGACCGTGGTGACGATGCGTGAGCGCAAGCTGCTCATGGAGTCGCGGGCCGATGCGTTCGTGGCGCTGCCCGGGGGCTGGGGCACCCTCGAGGAGATCATGGAGATCCTCGCGCTGCGACAGCTCGACGTGTTGCGCCGACCGTGCGTGTTCCTGAATCAGGACGGGTTCTACGACGACCTCCTGCGTTTCTTCGACCGGATGATCGCCGAGCGCTTCAACAAGCCGAGCAACCTCGCTCTATTCCATGTGGCGAGAACCGTCGACGAGGTGCTCGACCTGGTCGAGCGCTCGTCGGTGGCGGCGGAGACGAAGTGGTTCGAGACCCGATGAAACGCGACCCGGTGCTGAGGCTGCTGCGGGCGCATCTGCCCCGCGCTCTCGACGAGAACGAGCGGGCGATGACCACGGAGGTGATCCGTTTCGTCGAGGCGCATACCGACTGTTTCGACCGCAGCTGCCTGACTGGACACCTCACTGGGTCGGCCTGGGTGGTCGATCCGGCACGGGAGCGGGTGGTGCTGACCCACCATCGGAAACTTGGCCGCTGGCTCCAGCTTGGCGGACACGCGGACGGCGAGACGGATCTGCTTGGCGTCGCGCTGCGCGAGGCGCAGGAGGAATCCGGGCTCAAGAGACTCAGGCCATTGGATACGGCGCCGTTTGATGTGGACCGCCATCTCATCCCGGCGCGCAAGGAGGTGCCGGAGCACTGGCACCTCGATCTACGTTTCCTGATCGAGGCGGATCCCGCGGAGCCCCTGGTCGTGAGCGACGAGTCGCACGCGGTCGCGTGGGTGCCACTCGCCGAGGTGGCGCGGCTCAGCCCGAGCGAGTCGATGCTGCGGATGGTGCGGAAGACTCCCGGTGGCCACAGCGCCTGAGCGCCGCATCCCGGGGTATCGGTGTCGCGGGCGTGGCGTCGGTCCTACCCACGGGTCGATTGCGCTGCCGGGCGATTGGCCGCGGGAAAAACGACTGGGGTGCTGCGGAAGCGGTCGCAGAGGCTGACGAAGGGGACCTGGGCCTGGAGCCATTCCGGACGGGCGCGGATCTGCTCCATCGAGAGGCTGGTGTTGTTGCAGAGCAGGTAGGTGTCGGCGGCGATTTGCAGCAGGGCGTCGAACTGGGTGCCGGAGGCGGCGCGGGCGAAGTCGAAATCGCCGGGCACATGGGCACGGTCGGACGCCTCGCGGCGCAGCATGGCGACATCGCGGGCGAAGAAGGCGAGGCAGTCGGCCAGACGCGGCCCCTCGTAGTGCTCGACCGTGGCGGTGTTGGCGCCGAGGCGGACGACGACCCACTCGTCGAAGAGGGTGCGGCCGTAGAGCGTGGACATGCGGGCCATCGCGGCGGAAATGGTCGAGTAGGCTTCGGCGGGGGTCATGGTGGCGGCGATGGTGAGCGGGTCGGCCGGCGCCTGCCAAGTCGCGAGATTTGGCCGAGGTTCAAAATGACCGGAAATTGGCAACTGGGTGGCGCCGGAGACGGGGCCGCCAGGATGCTCCGTGGGCCGATCACCGGGCCAATGCGCCGCGGCGGCCGGTCGAGTCGGCGGCCTATTTGATCAGCATGTCGAGCGACGAGATGTTGTACCCGACCAGCGCGGCCCGCTGGTCGCTGACCCGATAGGTGAAGGTCTCGGTCGCCTCGCCCTCGGCAAACTTGCTGGAATAGACCAGCACGGCGTGGGTCTTGTTGTTGAACGTGTTCACGTTCCAGTTCGCGAGAGTGGACTGCTGCAGCGGGCCCAGTTTGCGGTCGATCGCCGCGAACAGCGCCAGGACCTTCGCTTTGGGGGCGGCGGACTGAAATTCGGCGGCGGCGCCTGCGTAGATCGCCTCGTAGTCGTGCATCTTCATCTTCTCGCGGAATCCGGCCACTTCCGGCTCCGCCACGGCCTTTCCGTTGATGGTGTCGCCGCAACCCGACAGAGACAGCGCGAGAAGCACAAGGAGGACGGAGAGGTGTTTCATCGGAGGAAGACGGTTTCTTGTCGGGAGGATGCAGCGCCGGGGCGGCGATTGGCAGAAATGGGTCGCGGGTGTTTCCGCCGGTGGCGAGTCCGGTGCCGCGCCTGTTGGCGGTTGCCTCGCTGCGGTCGGACCAGTGTCCCGTGGGCAGCCAGCAGGACACTGGTCCGGTGTCGCGGCGAGAACGGACTTGTCGGCCGGCAGGCGAACTCGAGAATTCGCGGCGGTCGCCGGGACGTTCCCTGAGGTATGCCGTACTCCTACACCATCGATGGGCGGATTGTGCGTGTCGCGTGGCACGGGGTGGTTGCGAAGGAGGATCTGGAGTCGTTCGGCGCCGCGATGCCGCAGGTGGGCCGGTCGCTCGGGTTCGCGCCCGATGTGCTCCACACCTTCGATGGTGTCACTGGGCACAGCTTCCAGCCGATCGCGGCCTACCTGTACTCGCTGCTGCAGAAGCGGGAGCGGATCCCCAATCCCGTCCGCGCGGCGATCATCGCCACCGACCGGCAGGGGATGGCGCTGGCGAAGGTTTTCACGACGCTGAACCGCACCCGAAACCTGGAGATGCGGATCTTCGCCGACGAGCCGTCGGCGCGGTCTTGGCTCGAGCAGAAGTGAGAAGGGGTGGGCCCGCGCCGCCGCTGGGCGGTCAGCGCTCGCGTTGCCGGGCGATGGTCGAGGGCGATGCTGGCAGACGGCGCATCTTGGGCAACTGCAGGCCGCGGCGCATGGCGAAGAGACGCAGGCCGAAGGTCAGGGCGGTGGTGAGGAGCAGGCGCGGAGTGAGCGGGAGGGGGGTGAAGGACAACAGCCAGAACGCCAGGCCGCCGATGAGGGCGGCGGTCGCGTAGAAGTCGCTTTTCAGGACCTGCGGGATCTCGCACACGAGCACGTCGCGGATCACGCCGCCGCCCACGGCCGTCAGGCCGGCGAGCAGCACGATGGTCATGGGATTGGCGCCGGCCTGGGCGGCCCGCGCGGCGCCGATGGCGGCGAAGAAGCCGAGGCCGAGGGCGTCGGCCATCATCACCCAGTCCCAGTGGGGCGCGATCTTGCGCTTGGCGACGATGGTGAGCACGG
>JAEXPG010000006.1 GCA_023447015.1 Verrucomicrobiota bacterium | reverse complement strand
GTCATCGAGTGCGACGAGATCATCGCCGGAGTGCCGCAGTTGAACCTCATGGTCTCCGGCAACATGGGCTACGACGTGGGCGCCGGAAGCTGGTACTACAACCAGAACATCATGACCAACACCGGCGACCACATCACCTGGTACGCCCATGGCGACGAGGCCGCGTTTCGTGGCTGGGTCTACAACGCCTGGCATTTCGAGCGCCTCGGCGGCTCCACGCGGGCGACTCAGTACCTCAAGGTCGGCGACGGCCCGATGGAGATCACCTCGCAGGAGATCCTGCCGGACGAGACCTGCACACCGAACGCGATCCACGTCGGCGGCGGTCCGCGCGGCAACGCCAACGTCTACCTCCAGTACGCGAAGGTCTACGCACGTTCGTCCGCCCCGACCGCCGCCGAGGCCGACGCGATCGCCCTGCGACGCACGCCCGACCCAACCGCCTGGGCGGACTGGCCGCTCCTCGGGGGGAGCACCGCCGATGTCTCCGGCCACGGGCGGGACCTGACCGTCGAGGGGCACATCTACCCGGGCATCCTCGGGCCCGTGCCTCCCCGGTAGGTGCCACCGGAGACTCGCACGCCTCGTCGGCCGGGCAAAAGGGGCGCGGAACCGCCGGAAAGCCGTGCCGGAAAATTTGTGCTGATTCGCGGCGGGCAGCCGTTTCACTCGCCGGGCGATGTTCGAATCTCTCACCGAAAAACTGGGCAGCGCCCTCCGCAATCTCCGTGGCGTCGGCAAACTTTCCGAGGAAAACATGGCCGACGCGCTCAAGGAAGTGCGCACCGCCCTGCTCTCCGCCGACGTGCACTTCAAGGTTGCCCGCGAGTTCGTCGAGCGCGTGCAGACCCAGTGCGTCGGTCAGGAGGTGCTCAAGAGCGTCACCCCCGGCCAGCAGGTGGTGAAGATCATCCACGACGAGTTGGTGAAGCTGCTCGGCGAAGGTTCCACCGCGCTCTCCGGCGCGCGCCCGCTCAAGATCATGATGGTCGGCCTCCACGGCTCGGGCAAAACCACCACCACCGCCAAGCTCGGCCGCCTCCTCAAGAAACAGGGCTATCGCCCCGCCGTCGTCGGCTGCGACGTCTACCGCCCCGCCGCCATCGACCAACTCGAGATGCTGGCGAAGACCAACGAGCTCGGCTTCTTCGGCGACCGTGTCTCCAAGGACGTCCCTGCGCTCGGCGCCACCGCCCTCGCCGCCGCCCGCGCCGCCACCCACGACGCCATCATTTTCGACACCGCCGGCCGCCTGCAGATCGACCACGACCTCATCGAGGAGGTGAAGCAGCTCCGCGCCCGCATCCAGCCCGACGAAGTGCTGCTCGTCGCCGACGGCGCGCTCGGCCAGGAGGCCGTCAACGTCGCCCGCACCTTCCACGAGGCGCTCCAGCTCACCGGCCTCGTCCTCACCAAGCTCGACGGCGACGCCCGCGGCGGCGCCGCGCTCTCGATGAAGAGCATCACCGGTGTGCCGATCAAGTTCGTCGGCGTCGGCGAGAAGAGCGAAGACTTCGAAGTTTTCCATCCCGACCGCATGGCCTCGCGCATCCTCGGCATGGGCGACGTCGTGTCGCTCGTCGAGAAGGCGCAGGAGGTCATGGACCAGAAGCAGGCCGAGCAGATGGCGGAGAAGCTCCGCAAGGCCGACTTCACCTTCGAGGACTTCCTCGCGCAGATGCAGCAGGTGAAGAAGCTCGGCTCGATGGACAAGGTCCTCGGCATGCTCCCCGGCATGAGCGGAGTGAAGCTCGACGACTCCGCCGAGAAACAGATGGCCCGCACCGAGGCGATCATCCTCTCGATGACCCATCAGGAGCGCCGCAAACCCGAGGTGCTCAACGGCAGCCGCCGCCTGCGCATCGCCAACGGCGCCGGCGTGAAGGTCGTGGAGGTCAACCAGCTCATCAAGCAGTTCCAGCAGATGCAGAAGGTCATGCGGATGATGCGCGGCGCGAAGGGCGCGAAGATGATGCGCCAGATGGAGGCCATGCAGCGCCAGGGCGGTTTCCCGAAGATGTGATCCGCGGATCGGGCGCGCGTACACGCCCGGCTCGGGTGGCGCGCGACGGCAGTTCCCGGTTGAGAGCACGACGCTCGCCCCCGCGCCCGTCGCCGCGACTCACCAATGCATGGACCGGTCGACCCGCCCGGGGTCCGAACCGTTTCCCCCTTTCGCCGCGTCGGTTTCGGTGTTTGCTTGCACCCGCCATGTACCTCCCTGCCGCGTCCCGCTATTCGAACCCCGGCCTCTACCGCCGCTGCGGCCGCTCCGGCCTCAAGCTGCCCCTGATTTCCCTCGGTCTCTGGCACAATTTCGGCGGCGCCGACTCCTACGAGAACGCCCGCGCCATCGTCCGCCGCGCCTTCGACCTCGGCGTCACCCACTTCGACCTGGCCAACAACTACGGTCCCCCGCCCGGCTCCGCCGAGGAGAACTTCGGCCGGATGCTGCGCACCGATCTCGTCCACCACCGCGACGAGCTCATCATCTCCACCAAAGCCGGGTACGACATGTGGGCCGGCCCGTACGGCGACTTCGGGTCACGCAAATACCTCCTCGCCTCCCTCGACCAATCCCTGCGCCGGATGGGCTTGGACTACGTCGACATCTTCTACCACCACCGGCCCGACCCGGAGACCCCGCTCGAGGAAACGATGGGGGCGCTCGCCCACGCTGTGCACAGCGGCAAGGCGCTCTACATCGGCCTCTCCAACTACGACCATACGCAGACGGCCCGCGCCCTCGCCATCCTGCGCGCCCTCGGCATCCCCTGCCTCATCCACCAGCCGCGGTTCAGCATGCTCGATCGCTGGCCCGAGGCCGACCTGCTGCCGCTGCTGGAGAAGGAAGGCATCGGCTGCATCCCGTTCTCCCCGCTCGCCAAGGGACTCCTCACCAACCGCTACTTTGCCGGCATCCCCACCGACTCGCGCGCCGGCCATGATCCGCGTTTCCTCCGGCCCGAGCACGTGACCGACGCCGTCCTGGCCAAGACCCGCAAGCTCGACGAGTTGGCCCGCTCCCGCGGCCAGACCCTCGCCCAGATGGCGCTCGCCTGGCTGCTCGGCCGCACGGCTGTCACCTCCGCACTCATCGGCGCCAGCAAGCCCGCCCAGGTGGAAGACTGCGTCGGCGCCGCGGCGAACCTCCAGTTCTCCTCCGGCGAACTCGCCACGATCGAGCAGATCATCGCCCAGCCCTGAGGCGCATCCGCCACTCTGCGGCCTGCGCCGCCCCGGCCGCCACAGTTCGAGCTGGGGGGCGCGGTCTGCCCGCCGCGCTGCAGTGCGTGCGCCCGACGGTACGGGGCACAGGCGCCGGCCTTGTCGGCGCGGAGGCAGCACATCCCACCTTTTCCGGAACCAAACGCGATTCCGCCGCTCCCATCGCAGTGTCACGCTTGGTTCTTGTGCTGGAGCGGAAGTTCTGGCGCAGTCATCGCGCGACTCTTGACCCAGACTCTTCGACTCCGTACACCCAAAACACATGGTTAAGCCCGCTTTGCTTCCGCGTTATTGCGGTTCACTCGCCTGTCTCGGCCTGCTGCTCGGCAGCACCAACCTCTTCGCCCAGGCGAAGCCGGCCGACAACAGCAAGATCCAATCGGAGGAAGCAGTCTTCATCCCGATCGAGTACCGCCCGCCGCCGTACCAGATCTCCGTGGGCGTGCGCATCTCCGGCAAGGCCAAGGTGAAATTCTCCGGCCTCGGCTCGATCCCGACCAACGCCACCCCGGGCGCCGACACCACCACGGTGCAGGTCCGGAAATACCACGACGGCGCCGTCCGGCTCGACACGAACGTCGACATCAACAGCAAGTACGTCGAGAACCCCGACGGCAAAACCAACTACTGGTCCTTCACCCGGGCCGATCAGGTGGTCGACCACCCCACGATGGGGAAGTCTCTCGCCTTCCACTCCTACGAGGTGAGCTCGCGGGATGTGACCGCCGAGGCGGATAACAGTTCGTCCACCGGCTGGGACGTCGAGATCTCCCGGGAGCTCGGCAGCAGCCGCATCATGAGCTGGGGCCTCCTCTTCGGCGGCGGGATCGGCAACATCAATTGCAAGACCAGCGGCACCATCAAGGCCAACCTGCGCACCCACACCGACTACTACTCCCTCGCCGGCGTGACCCTGGGCACCGATCTCACCTTCGGCGACAGCTACACCGGCATCTACGAGTACTACGTGACGCAGTTGAAGAAGGATGCCGACGGCAAGGTCATCCTCGATTCGGACGGCTACCCGACCTACGAGCGAGTCAAAGTGGATGGCAAGGACGTCACGGCATGGACGACCGCCCAGCGACTCCCCAACCTCCCGGGCGACCGCACCGATACCATCGATTCCGAGAACCCGGTCGACGTCATCGGCTACTGGCAGGTCAAGGGCGCGTACATGACCGCCCGCTTCGGTCCCTACTTCGCCGTCCAGCTGGGCCGGCACTTCGCGGTGCGGGCGAGCGCGGGCATCACGTTCACGGTGCTCGGCGCCGAACTGATCATGAACGAGCGGTACCTCATCCCGACGGTCAATACCTACCTCGAGCTCACCAATGAGAAGATCAGCAACGATCCGGTCGTGACCGGCACGGTGGGCTACTTCGTGGCCGGCGAGCTCGACGCCTTCATCACCAACCGGACCGGTTTCTTCATCGGCGCCAGCCATGAGGACTACGCCCGCGACATCCACCTGCGGTACCCCGGCATCAACCAGACGGCCGACTTGTCGGTCAGTTCCGGCACCGCCATCCGCACCGGCATCACCACCCGGTTCTGAATCGGCCGTTTCTCCCCTTCTGCCCCCGGTTCACCACCGGGGGCTTTTTGTTGCCCACCACGCGACAGGACCGGAGGCGGCTCCGGAGAAAGATACGTCCGCCGCATCCCGAAAAACCGCAGGTGGCCATCCCGCAGCATGCCACCGCGGCACAGCAGCACTTCGAGCCAATCGGCCCGACGGCGGCCGGTCACACCCGCGCAGCCGCGCCTTACGCCAACGCGATCTTCTCGCGGATCAGCTGCAGGAACGTCGCGTAGTCGTGCACCGCCGGCAGCTGCGGGAACTGCTTGATCACGTTCTCCGGCGCATGGAACAGGAAACCGTGGTCCGCCTCGCAGAGCATCGACGTGTCGTTGAACGAATCGCCGCCGGCGATCACCCGGTAGTTGAGCGCCTTCAGCGCCTTCACCGACTCCCGCTTCTGGTCGGGCATGCGCAGCCGGTAGCCCACGATCCGGTCGTTGTCCACGATCAGCCGGTGGCAGAACAGCGTCGGCCGGCCGAGCTGCTTGAGCAGCGGCTGCGCGAACTGCTCGAAGGTGTCAGAGAGGATGATCAGCTGCACTTCGGCGCGCAGCGTGTCCAGAAACTCCAGCGCCCCCGGGAGCGGACGCAGCGTGCCGATCACCTCCTGGATGTGCGACAACGTGATGCTGTGCCGGTCGAGGATCTCCATCCGGTAGTGCATCAGCTTGTCGTAGTCCGGTTCGTCGCGCGTGGTGCGACGCAGCTCGGGAATGCCGGTCTTCTCGGCGACAGCGATCCAGATTTCGGGCGTGAGAACGCCCTCCATGTCGAGGGTGACGATGCTTTGCTTCACTTCCGCCCATCAAACGGGGCGTCGTGCCCCGCTGGCAAGCCGCGAGGTGAGCCACCCCGGATTCTCCGGCCGGCCCGATGTGGCCTCCTCCCACTCCGACCGCCGGACCGTGCCCGTTCTCCTGCGAATCCAGGTCCCCGCCAACACTCGGCTGGCCCGGGGCTACGCCCGCGCCGGGGCGATCCGGAAAAAGGTCTTGCGCACGCGCGCCTCGCCGCAAATCGTGCCGCCCTGCTTGAGGCATGGCGCGGTAGCCAAGTGGTAAGGCCGAGGTCTGCAAAACCTCTATGCGCCGGTTCGATTCCGGCCCGCGCCTCCAAGCTAAGTCCCTAAAAGGACAGGGACTTACGGAGCGCGAGGCACCCCCTCTACCACAAATTCCGCCAGAAATTCCCACGGGTACCCTGGGCTACGTTATCAGGGTGGGTAGACCGAAACAACCTCCGACGATCAAAAAGCTCCCAAGCGGGCGGCACGAAGTACGTGCCCGGCTTCAGGGGCGGGATCGCCGCAAGGTCGTTTCTACCCTCGCAGAAGCGCGATTGATTGCGTCGCAGTGGCTGACCGGTCGCAGCGAGGAACTACGCCAACTACTCACTCGCCTGACCCCAGCAGAGCTCGGTGACGCAGAAGCCGCGTATCTCGAGATCAAAGACAATCCTCACCTCGGACTCACCCTCCGCCAGGCTGTGAAGTTCGCAGTCGCACACCACAAGCGACCATCTGTTGCGCTCTGGGCTGATGTTATCGAGCGGTACAAGAGCGACCGCGAACGCGTCGGAATCTCCACCTCTCAGATCTCAAATGTCGCCAAAGCCGCTGCTCGTTTGGCCGCTTCCTCGGGGCGCACAGAGTTGGGCAACATCACACGTGACGAGGTGGAGCAACTACTCGCCACACTCGCCGAGGATACTTCTCCCTCGACCTACAACGGGCTTCTCGGCGACATCTCGACCTTCCTGTCATGGTGCGTCCAAAAGCGCCACCTAAGCGCCAATCCAGCCACAGAAATCGAGCGCAGGAAGATCGCCCGAGGCCTCCCGCAGATCCTCCAACCGAGCCAGGTCGAGGCCCTCCTCCGAGACCTCGAGAAGACCGATCCAGCGTGGCTGCCATATGCCACGATGTGCGTCTTCTGCGGCTTGCGGCCCGGTACACGCGAAGGCGAAGCCAATCGCCTCGACGCCGATCTTCGGGATGGGAAATCGGTAATCCACCCCGGCGGGGTCGAGGTCTACGGAAAGTCGAATGGCACTCGAATTGTGCCGTACGCGGGGCCGCTGAAAACATGGCTGGACACCTACCTCATACCCGGAAAAGGCCTCTGGCCCTCCTCCTCGGCGACAGCGGCGGAACGCGCTTGGGCGAAAATCAGGAAGCGCCACAACCTCACCGCGGACGTGCTCCGTCACACTGCGATCTCTGCGATGTGCTATGCCCCACAAGCAAGTCTCGCCCAAGTCGCGATTGCGGTCGGAAACAGCGAGTCGATGATAAGGAAGCACTACCTCGGGCGGTGGTCCACGACCATGACCGAGGCGCTCTACGCAATCCAGCCCACGACTGCCGCAGGCACGCCCAAGTCGCCAGATACGACATCTTCGAAACCCGTAGAAATGCCTACGCCAAACGCGAAAGCGGCATAGTCGAGCCCTCCCTCAAGCCGACCTCTCGGCCATCGAAATGAAGAAGAACCGAAAAGATCCCCCCTCCCGCGGCACTGACGCCGACATCCTCGCGCTTTGCTCAGGTGGGGGCGCATCGCTGATGCTGTGCATGGGGAAAGGTGCCACATCTGCCAACGACTCGCCCAAACCCGCGGCGGCGCAAAATACCGCAGCAGAGATCGCCGAGATGCGGAGCCAATTGGCCAAAAATCGCCGCGGGCCAACGAGGTGAGCCATCAACGGTAGTCGAGTGAGTGAGCCAGCCATCGGGTAATCTACGTTTGTCTGGGCCCATAGGGGCGCGTCGGCTGGCGGCTGGGGCGTTGTCGCCGTGGCGCCGCCACCCGAAGTCCCAATCGGGATAGAATGGGACATCGCGCGACGTGAAGCGTGCGACTCCCGACCAGCCTTCTTCAGGCTGCCGGACTGCGTTCGCATTGCCCTCCTTGTCCGTCGGAAGGCGAGGGCCGGAGGTAACTCGCTTGGCCCCTGAAAGTTACCGTGACCCATTCCGCTGGAGTTGCGGTGCGACAGACCCAACGCGAGGTCGGATAATATTCTTCAATCGGGGGCTACCTTATCAGCATGCGACAAGATGCATGCAGAGAAGAACAACAAGAATCTTCGGGCATTCCCCCCTGCCCGATAAGCACTACCGGAAGCGAGGCAACCAAATGCCTCGCGGCGACAGATCAGCCGACGGTCCAGGCCGAATTTGCGTTTCCGGAAGTCGCCTCCAGCGAGGTTCCAGCGATCTCTGCGCCAATTCCGGAAACGATGGCGGATCCGAAAGAGCCCAGCATTCCCTCTGGCGTGGGCGAACCGGAAGTCGCCTCCATACCACTGCCGGAGACAGGAGGAAGGTCCGCGGCAAGTCAGCACGCCCCTTCTCGCCAAATCCGAACCAATGCCACCGGCGTGAAAGCGGTCGGCTGTGGCCTCACACGATCTTCGCCAACAGGTCGCTCCGCCCAACAACGGGGGACTCGCCGCGCGGATGGAATCAGTGCGGCGCCCGTCGCGAATATTGAGGCCAGCAAAGGGACCTCCCCCAGGAAGCGAGACGCGGCACACCATTCACAGCGTACCGCCGCAGACTCATCGCAGCTCGGTCGACCGACGATACGCCGGGCAAGCCGTAGCTGCGCCACAGTCCAGCGGCTCCGCCGGGAGAAGAAGCGAGTCGAGGTCTACCTTTCGTTCCAAGCGTACGCAGCAGCGCGATCCCTAGCCCAAAGTCGGAGCCAAAGCCTCCCTGGGCTCATCACGTCCCTTCTGGCCGCTGCCGCCGGCTGAATCACGAGATCCCTTTTGGGTTGATAGAAGCTTACTAACAAAAACCACAATGAATACACAACGCACACGCATCACCGTCATAGGGTACGAGACCACACACGACGTGGAGAAAGTCATCGCGCACATTCGCCGCGAGCGAACCCCAATCAACGCCGATCCGAAAGCCTCGAGCGAGAATACCATCCACTACGACGGACTAGGCGAGCGCACATTCGCCGCCTGCTTGGAGGACGTACTCGAAAGTGCGGTCCGGCACCAGAACGCATCCGTTGCTGTCGGGGTTACTTTTGATGTACCTCCGCGCCTCTCTGCTTCTTGGATCAGGCCGACGAGGGAGCGTTGGGCCGCCGCCACCGCAGCGTGGTTCCATGAGCGGTACGGTGCCAACGTCTTATTGATGGGTACGCATGGCGACGAGAAGAGCTTCCATATGCATGGGTTGCTGATTCCGCTCCATGACGGACGGATTGCACAGCGGAAGCTCTTCGGGAAAAGAGACCTCAAGAATCTCCACACCGACTATCACCGAGCGGTGGGCCGCCATTTCGGCCTCGCCCGCGGTTTGCCGGGGTCGCGTGTGCCACACCAAGATATCCGGCGCTTCGACGCGGCCGTAACCAGCACGGTCCGGATCGAAGAGCTTCCGGAAATTCCGATTCCGGCGTTGCCGCAGATCATCCTGACGGACGCCGCCCGAGAGCGTTTCCGGAAGCAAGTCCAGTCAGCTGTCGCCGTATGGTTCAGGCACGTGAGCGCACCAGTCTGGGCAAGAGCCGCGGAGCACCCCTTGCTGAGAGAACAGCTCGACGGACTGATAGCCACGCTCGCCGCCAAGCAACTTGAGATCGAGTCGCTCACCTCCGAGCTTGCATCTGCTTCGGCTGAGATCGCCTCACTCCGAGCTGAGGTGAATGCAAAAGCAGCAGCAGTACAGGACCTTCGTGGGCGCCTCGAGGCGGAGCAGATTGTTGGACAAGAACGCAGCAACGACGCGATCTCGATCGACGACCTTGCGTGCTCTTTGGGGTTCCGGAAACGGGCACACGGCGGCTCACCCCAGCACCACGCCCCTGACGATCGGGCACACGAGCTCCAAGCCTACGATCCAGTCGCCGCGCAACAGCCCGGCATTGCGGACGGCACCGTGGCCACGCTTCGCGCCCTGACGGGATGGGGACTTGAGGATATCATCGATCACCTTGCCCGCCATTTCGACGCCAATGCAGTCGCGGGAGTACTCTCCCACTACGCGACTCTGCGAGCCCGTCGGGCCCTCCCAGTCCCAGTGCAAATTCCCGAAGCGGACGAGTCGGCCTGGGAGAAAGTCTCCACCGCACTTGTGAATCAAGGATGCCCGCGGCAAGTCCTGCAAGACGAGCACGACAAAGGAACAGTCTTCGCGACGCGCGATGAGACCGTGGTTTTCCGGAAACGAGGGGTTACCAATATGGTCGGAGGGCTCCGCCAGTTGGGCAACGACAAGAACCGCGACTACACTTGGGATAACGCGGCTGTGATTCGATTCGGACAAGACCGCAAAGCAAAGATGGTGGTTCTCTGTTTCTCTTTGCTCGCGGGCATGAAGCTTGCGGAAACACTTCCGGAAAACGCCCAAGTCGTCGTCCAGACGACCGCCCTCACGCCGTGGGCGTACCTACAAGCGGTCGAGCAGGATGGCGCGACAATTAGCCTACTCCGGACGGGACGTCACCCTGAGTGGACCAAAAACATCGAGCACGATTGGCACAAGCATCTCAGTGGCGTTTTCCGCGAGTACACAGGCGCGCCGTCTAGGCGAAACGCCAACCCTCCGGTGCCGCCACGCATAGATGCCCCGCGAGCGCCGGAATTGCATGGGTTCGAGCCGGAGGACATCGAATGATCACCACAGTGCGCTGCTCCTGTGGCTTGTCCGCCGAGGTTCGCCACAAGGACGAGGTACTCACGCCCGGAACTCCGATCTCAAAGTTGGTGGCACACGCACATAGCGCCCGGCATACCCTCTCCGATCTTTGCCGTGGGGATGATTCCCCCCTCCCTCTACAACACGTCTCGCTTCCACCGATCGAGCGTGACGCGGATGGAAGGCTCTCGCGGCGTCCGTCCTTCCGTTCAACGCGCGGGGTTGTCCACGCACCGGGCTGTCCGTGCGACATCGGCGCCCATGGTGGAGGAGACGCCCCCCCAGCAGCGGTGACGATCGGCGCCGAGTTGTTTTCAGAGGGGGCACTACCCTCGCCGGAGAAGGAAATCGCCGACTTTGAGGCGCCGGATCCCCCAAGGGCTAGTCACTTCGACGATTTCGGGTGCTGGTGCGGGCAAGCGATATCCCGCGCCATAACAACGCAATTCGGGCGAGCCCTCTCGCTGCGGCAAGCCAGGCGCCCAGCTGCAGAGGACACACTCCGCAACATCAGCAATCTTCTGCGGGTCGGGCACCTCGCCAACGGGATCAGCGTTACCAACCATCTGTCCGGGCTCGGGTGGGACCTCGCGATCGGAATCACACAGTTGGAGCTGGCGCGCACCGCCGACAAGATTCCCTCGGGCCGCAAATACTGGTTTCGCACCGAGAAAGCATTCCGGTGGCAATCCACAGGTTCGGCCGGCCACGAAATCGAATTCCCCTTTGGTATCGGCGCCCGGATCCACGGACGGGCGCGAAGCCAGAATGGCTACTATCGGCCGCCCTACTTCTTTGTCGTCGTCGGATCTTCTGTATCCCAGCATCGGATCCGCGCGAGCCGGGTTTTCCTACATCCAGTGACTCTCCATGATCCGGGCTTGGGCTTTGCGGAGAGCGGGCTCGAACGGTTGTTTGAGAGCTGCGCTGCAGCGATCTCGTTGCCTCTCCTGAAGCCCCAACGCCTATTTGACACCAACGAGCTTCTGAGATCTTGCCGTCAGTACCGTGATTCCTGTCACGCGCCCCTTCAGCTCGCGAACAGGCCTGATGGGATATTCTTTGGCTCGCGCCGGTTGGCCCTGATCGAGGTCGCCGGTCGTGCTGATCAGAAATACCTCGACGACCTAGCCAAGAAGATGGATCGATACAAAATACTAGAGCAACGTTTCCCGGTTTGTTCTTTGGTCGTGGAAGAACGCGATCTCCATGACTCCATAAGGCTGTCCCGTTGGCTCGCACAGCAGGGAGTCAGTTAGCGGCGCGGGGGTCCGGCCGTGCTGCCGCGGCCTCGCTGAGGGACTAGTTCGGTGCCGGCGAGCACGCCAACTAGGTCGAAAACGCCCAACTCCCCTGCCCCGATTCTGCGTCCGGTCCGGCCCCGCTTCCCCGCCTGTCGCCCCGGCCGGCTGGCCGAAAGGGACGTATTGAACGGGCTGGTCAGGAACACGTGCGAAGCTGGTCCATTGCCCGGCGCTCGACCGTCCGCCAATGCTTCCATTCTGCCGCCGGCAGACCCACCTCATGGAGCTTCGCACTCGCGCGGCCCAACGCGGCGGTTAGGTGCTGCCGAAAGTCGTAGTCGCTGCGATGGGCGCTGCGCTCGAGCAGGGCCAGATCGGGATGTATGCCAACGGCCGGCGCGGGCGCCGGAAGATCGGTCGGTGCGGGTGGAGCGGCCAACACCGGCGCGGGTGGAGCGAAGACCAGCGGTGGCGCCGGCGGTGACGAGTCGTCAACGGCAGCGAGCCATTGGGCGCTGACCTTGAGCACGGTTGCCAGGACTTCGATCTCACGCCACTGGGCATCGGCGTAACCGGCTTCCAGTCGCGAGAGACGACTGCCGCTGCAGTCTTTGAGCCCGATCGCTTGAACCTGTCTGGCGAAGGCGGCCTGCGAGAGCGCCGGGCTGACACTGCGACGAGCCTGGGCAAGACGCTCGGCGATGCGGAACTTCCTGGTTGGGGTAAGCACGTCTTTCTTCAAAAAAACCGTGTTTGAAATCGGGATCAAGGATCTGCGCACAGGCGCAGGGAATGGCAAGGGTTTCGCGGTTCACACCGCGTCAAAACACCCCCGCTGACCGCCCCGCCATCGATCAGCCCGAGTTGGGCACCGGTCCGTCAAACGCCCAACTCCCCCGCCCTCTTCCGCCGATCCAATCCGGCCCGCGAAACCCCGTCCTCGCCGGGGGCCAGTTGGCCGGAACAGGCGCAACGGCAAACTGGCGCGGCCCCGTTCCGCCGCGGGTGAAACCGAGCCGCAGGCCCAACGCCTGGTCCCGCCGCGGCGGGCCGAAGCGGCCAAAGCCACGCTCCCCAGACAGAGCGGCTTCTGGACGCAGCACGCGCGCGTGCGCCCGCGGCCGGCCCCGGCGCAGTCACGCGGGCATACCTCCGGCCCGCGGCTTCCTGAAGGAGCTGGCAACCCGGCAGGACGCCCGCCCGGGGCTACCGACAGGCGTCAGCAAGGCAAAGGCCCCGCGTTGAACTCGGCACCGCCACGATGCAGAATAACGCCATGGACCTCGATACGGACAAAATCGACGAGGCGGTACTCGCCCTGCTCCAGCTCACGCTCCACGATGAAAACCGTGCCTGGAAAGGACACGACTGGGACGCCCTCGGACGGCTTCACCAGAAGGGGCTGATCTTCGATCCGGTCGGGAAATCCAAGTCGGTCGCCCTCACCCGCGAGGGGCTGGAATTGAGCCGCCGACTCTTCGAGCAGCACTTCTGCCGCCCCAATCCGCCCAGCCTGGGCTGAAGTCGTCGCGCGCAGGAGGGCTCAGTGCGTCTCGGCCTTCTTTTGGCACCCTTACGAATGAGCCAAGGCGGTCCGTGGACTGTGATTGGAAGGCAGGCACTTGACCGCCGTTGGCCTCTGGCCGCTGGTTCGCCCTCCGTTTTTCATGGCTTTGCAGAAAGTCGGGCGGCGATGTACTCAGAGCGCGCCGCACCGTCGCACAGCCGCTTCTTCGCTCGGCACCACAATTCGAACTCCGCCACATCGACTGGCACCTTCTGGACCTGGTGGCCGGCCTTCATCAGTTCGATCATCTTCTTCTCGGCGACCTCGGCCCACTCCTCCCACGTCGCTTCCAACCGGTCGCGGTCGGGGGCGATGGAGCGGAGATGCTCCCACTGCTCTTTGCGGTACCAGCCGATGCCTAGAATCTCCATGGGCACTTTCTTCCGGCGAATGATTCGGGTCAGGAACGCCGGCCCTCCGGCTCAGTCGAAGAGGACGGGGCCTTTGCCGGCGTTCCCTGTAGTGGCTGGTTCGGCCGGTTCTTCTTCGGGTCCTCGCATTCGCCCTGGCGCAGGAAGAGACACC
>JAEXPG010000038.1 GCA_023447015.1 Verrucomicrobiota bacterium | reverse complement strand
GGCTCGAGCTCTACACGCCGCTGATGCTGGAGAAGATGCGGCATGACGAGGTGCTGCTGCCGCGGGAGTTTCGCGTCGTGGGCCTGTTCGAGATCGGCCATGCGCAGCTCGATAGCAACCTCGTGATCTGCACCCTGCGCACGATGCAGGATCTGTACGGGCTGGGCTCCGCCGTCCACGGCGTGAGCCTCAAGCTCCGGTCCGATGTCGACCCCGACACCGTGGTCGCGCAGCTCCAGCCCCGGCTGCCGCCCGGCGAGCGCGCGCTGACTTGGATGGAGAGCAGCGCGGACTTCCTCTTCATCCTCCAGCTCGAGAAGTACATGCTCTTCATCATGCTCATGGTGATCGTGATCGTGGCCGGGTTTTCCGTCGCGGTCGGGCTTCTGGTCTCCGTCGTGCGCAAGACCCGCGAGATCGGCCTGCTCGCCGCGTTGGGCGGCGACGCCCGCGGGGTGGCGCTATGCTTCTGCTACCAGGGTTTCCTGATCGGCGTCGCCGGCTCGGCGTTGGGCGCGGCCCTCGGCTTCACGCTGCTGTATTTCCGCAACGACATCGTGCACGCGTTCACCTGGCTCACCAGCAGCGAGCAGGCGCTGCTCCGCTTCTACCAGTTCAGCAACCTGCCGTCGCACCTGGCGCCCTTCGATCTCTGGCTGACCCTCGGCTGCGCCGTTGTCATCTCCACCCTGGCGGCGCTGTTGCCGGCGTGGCGCGCGACGCAGCTCAAACCCGCGGAGGCCCTGCGCAGTGAGTGAGCCCGGCGCCATGATCCTTTCCGCGACCGGCCTCCGCATGAGCTACCCGAGCGGCGATGGCCGGATCACCGTGCTCGACGGTGTCGGCTGCGACGTGCGGGCCGGCACGAGCCTGAGCATCCGCGGCGAGTCCGGCTGCGGCAAGACGACGCTCCTCAACCTCCTCGCCGGTCTCGAGATTCCGGATGCCGGTGAGATCCGCTGGGCGGGCGAGCCGATCGGCGCGCTGGGGCGCGGCGAACTGGCACGCCGCCGGGCGACGTTCATCGGCATGGTGTTCCAGTCCTTCTACCTGATCCCCGAGCTGAACGCCGCCGACAACGTCCTCATGGCGGCGCGCATGGTCGGCAAGGTCGGTGCGGCCGAGCGCAAACGCGCCGCCGATCTGCTGGCCCGCGTCGGCTTGGCCGACCGCGCCCACCATGTGCCGGCCCATCTCTCGGGCGGCGAACGCCAGCGCGTCGCTGTCGCCCGGGCGCTGATGAACCGGCCGCGCGTCGTGCTCGCCGACGAGCCCACGGGCAATCTCGACGAGGCCACCGGCGAGGGCGTGATGGGCGTGCTGCTCGAGGTCTGCGCCGAACAGCAGGCGAGTCTCGTGGTGGTGACGCACAATGCCGGCCATGCCGCACGCACAAACGAGCAGGCGTTCCTCTCGCGGCAACACCTGAAGCGTCTCTGATCGCCGGCCGGGGGACGGGGCGAACGTCCTTCATTCCGGTCGCATTGCGGACCAGCGCAGTCTTGAGGCGGAGCGCGGAGGCCTGTTGACTCGCCGCCCTCATGGCCAACGCGACACTCCGAATCGGCATCGTCGGCGCCGGGGCGAACACCCGGGCCAAGCACCTCCCGCTGCTCCAGCAGATTCCGGGCGTGGCGGTCGTGATGGTGGCCAACCGTTCCGCGGCGTCGACGCAGGCGGTGGCGAAGGAGTTTGGCATCCCTGGAGTGGCGCGGCACTGGCGCGAGGTTGTCGCTGCCCCGGATGTCGATGCCGTCGTGATCGGCACCTGGCCGAACCTCCATGCCGAGGCGACCTGCGCCGCGCTGGCCGCCGGCAAGCATGTGCTGACCGAGGCGCGCATGGCCGCGCAGCTCGCACAGGCGGAGACGATGTTCGCCGCGGCGAAAGCGCGGCCGGATCTCGTGGCGCAGATTGTGCCGGCCCCCATGTCGTTGGACTTCGACGCCGCGATTGCCGAACTCCTGCCGTCGCTCGGGGCGCTGCGCGAGGTGTGCGTGACCCACACCGGCGGGCAATTCGCTGATTCGGCGGCTCCGCTCGGTTGGCGCCAGGAGTTCGCCCTGAGCGGGGTGAACACGCTCATGCTCGGCATCAACTACGAGATGGTGCTGCGCTGGCTCGGCGAGGACCCGCAGTGGGTGCAGGCCGACGCCGCGGTGTTCACGCGTCGCCGGCGACGCGACGAGGGCGGGCAGGGGGATGTCGAGATCCCGGAGAGCGTGAGCGTGCTCGGCCGCTACGCGAAGGGAGCTCGGCTGGTCATGCATTTCAGCGGCGTGGAACTCGGCCAGCCTCGCCACGAGATCCGGCTCAACGGCGAACTCGGTGCGCTGCGGCTGGATCTTGCCGGGCGAAAACTCTGGCACACCTCGCTCGGCGGGGCCGAATCGCCGGTGGAGCCGACGGCGGAGCAGCGCCGCGGTTGGCGGGTGGAGTCGGATTTCGTGGCGAGCATCCGCGACGGCGCCCCCGTTCGGCTCACGGACTTCGCCACCGGCGTGCGCTACATGCGGTTGACCGATGCGGTCTGGCGCTCGTGGAGCGACAACGGCATCCGGGTCGCGCTCTGACCAAGGTCACTCCATCCCTTTTCCTCCCATGAGAATCTTCCAGTTCTGGGCCAGGATCGAAGGCTCCCTGACGATCGACGGAACACCCCGCAAGGTGCACGCCTTCGGTGGCTCCGATCTCTCGGTACAGGCGGCCGAGCGCGACGCGCAGCAGCGGCTTGACCGCGCCGCCAAGCGCATCGCGGGCGGACGGCGCGACGACACCGACTACGAGGTCGACATCCGGGAGGAGGTGCTGGCGCGGCTCGACGAGCGGAACGTCGTCACCCGCAACCGCTACGGCGCCGCCGTGCTCAACAGCGCGGAGGTGCTCTTCATCGACATCGACGAGCCGCGGCTCGGGTTCCTCGACCTGTTCCGCGGCAGGCCGACCGGGGCGCGTCGGACGGCGATGATCGTGGCGCAGGTGAAGAAGCTGATGATGAAGGCGCCGGAGTTGCGCGGCCTCGGCGTGCGCCTGTACGAGACCCACAGCGGCGTGCGCGCCATCGTGACCGGACGGCACTTCGATCCGCGCTCGCCGGCGACGGAGAAGCTCCTGCGCCGCTTCAACTCGGACTGGCTCTACAGCCACATGTGTCGGCGGCAGGGCTGCTTCCGGGCACGGCTCACACCGAAGCCGTTCCGGATGAAATGCCGCACGCAGAAAGTGGTGTTTCCGCGGGCCGACGAAGGCTTGGAAGCCAAGCACCGCACCTGGGTGGCGGAGTACGACGAGGCGCGGAAGAAGTACGCCACGTGCCGGCTGCTGTGCTCGATCGGACACGTGGTGCGCGACCCCGTGGTCGACTGGCACGACCGCGAGACCGGGGCGTTGAGCGGCTTGAAGCTCGCCTGACTCTGCCTGAACCGAGGTGGTCAGGTACCATCACCTCGGGCGCGAGCACCAGTGTGCGGCGCGGGCGAGAAAACAAGGGCGGAGGAGCCCGCCGTTCCTATTGTTCGATCCGCTCCCTCGGCGGTGGAGGCGGGTGGCTCTTCTTGTACTGCTGGCTGGCCCAATAGAGCAGTGCGCAAC
>JAEXPG010000037.1 GCA_023447015.1 Verrucomicrobiota bacterium | reverse complement strand
AGACCAGGCAGGCGATGGAGATGCGGTGGCGCAGCACGGGCGGGAGTGTGGCAAGGGACCACGCGGAGTCGATGCCGGTTCCATGGCCGCCGGCGGAAGGTGAACGGTGACACAATCCCCGGCTCGCCGTGGGCGGCCTTCTTCACCACTGTTCCCCGCGGCGAACCGGCCGATATCCTGATCCCATCCTCCGCGCCGGCTTCGGCGCCAATCTCCCGTCCCAATGCCCTCACCCCGCTCCCTCCTCCTATGCTCCCCCGCCTGGGTCGTCCTGCTCGGGCTGGCCTCGTCCGCGTGCCTCGCCGGCACCGCCCACGAAGCCTTTGCCCCCTGGAACGAGAAAGGCCGCATCGCGCACGAACAACTGCTCGCGAAAGCCCGCACCGGCCGGATCGACGCCTATTTCCTCGGCGACTCGATCACCCGCCGCTGGGGCGCGCTGGACTACCCCGACTTCCTCGCGCACTGGCAGAAGAATTTCCACGGGTGGAACGCCGGCGACTTCGGCTGGGGCGGCGACACCACCCACCAGATCCTCTGGCGCATCCGCAACGGCGAGCTCGACGGCGTGAACCCGAAGGTGATCGTGCTGCTCGCCGGCACGAACAACATCGGCGACAAGCCCAAGCCCGGCGCGGCCGACGACGCCGTCGCGGGCATCCAAGCCATCCTGGAGACCTGCCGCGAAAAGGCGCCCGAGGCCACGATCGTGCTCATGGCGGTGCTCCCCCGGAACGACAACCCGGAGTCCAACCGGATCGTCGCCGAGGTGAACCGCCGCATCGCCCCCCTCGCCGACGGCAAACGGATCCGCTTCCTCGACATCAACGCCCAGCTGGCCGACCAGGACGGGAAGCTCTTCGACGGCATGACCGTGGACAACCTCCACCTCTCCGTGAAGGGCTACGAGGTCTGGGCCAGCAACCTGAAGCCGATCCTCACCGAGCTGCTCGGCCCCCCCGCCGCCGAGGACAAGGCGCCGCCGCCGACCGGGGATCCGATCCTGCCCAAGAAGTAGCGGGGCCGCGGCGCGGCCCGCGAAGTCCGGCGACGACAACCTGCGGCGCACCCACGCGCCGAGGAGGGGCCGTGCATTGAACGGCTGATGGGGCTCCCCCAATGGGGCGGAGCGGTTCGACTTCCTCCCGTTCCGGCCTACCGGTTGGCGCAAGCATCGCCTACCCATGAATGCCACACCCGCCCCGTCCCGCCGCGACTTCCTGAAGGTCGGCGGCGTCACTGTCGCCGCAATGATCGGACAGTCGCTGCTGCCCGGCTCCGCCCGCGCCGCCGACACAGCCGCCCCGGAGGCCCCCGCGACGACGGCGCTCCCGGCGAGCACCGCCATGCCCACCCGCAACCTCGGCCGGACCGGTTTCCGCGTCAGCCTCTTCGGCCTCGGCGGCCAGGCGGCGATCGAGCGCGGCAACAACGACGCCGTGGCCGTGCCGATCATCGAGCGCGCGCTCGACCTCGGCGTGAACTACATCGACACCTCTTCGATCTACGGCGGACCGGAACGCTGGAGCGAACGCTACATCGGCCAGGTGATGAAACGGCGCCGCGGCGAGGCGTTTCTCGCCAGCAAGACCCGGGAACGCACCCGCGACGGCTCGTTCCGCATGATCGAGGAGTCGTTCAAGCTGCTCAACACCGACCACCTCGACCTCTGGCAGCTGCACGACGTCGGCACGATGCGCGACGTCGACGAGATCTGCGCGAAGGGCGGCGCGATGGAGGCGATGCTCCAGGCGAAGGAGCAGAAGATGGTGCGCTTCATCGGCGTGACCGGCCACTACCGGCCGGAGCCGTTGATGGAGCTGCTCCGCCGCTTCCCCTTCGACACGGTGCTCATGGCGCTCAACGCCGCCGACCGGTACCACCATGGTTTCGCGCAGGAACTGCTGCCCTTCGCCATCGAGCAGCAGCTCGGCATCGTCGCGATGAAGCTCACCAGCCGCGGCCGTCTGCTCTCGTCGTGGACGCCGCCCCCGATCGAGCAGCAGAAACGCTCGTGGGAGTCCGCCGGCTCGCTGGCCACCAGCCCCGGCACGCTCAACCTGCGCGAGGCCCTGTACTACGCCTACACGCTGCCGATCAGCACGGCGATCGTGGGCGTGGACTCGATCGCACAGCTCGAGGAGAACGTCCAGCTCACCCGGGAGTTCACGCCGCTCAGCGAGAAGCAGATGCTCGCCATCGCCGAGCGCGCCGGACCGGTGGCCAAGCAGGCGATGTTCTTCCGCCTGATGCAGCGGAGCTGAATTCCCGCCGGCGACGGAACCTGCGCCGGATGACCCGAGCGCCATCCGGCGCAATGCGCGTGATCAGTCGACCCGGGACCCTCGAATCCGGACGGTCCCCGAGGGCGCGCCACCATGGCTTCGCGGGCCGGCCAGGATATCCTGTTTCCATCCGCTCCAGTTGCGCTCGGCTGGGATGACGCGGGGCCCACCCGGTGGAGAAACGTGCCCTACGGCCTCGTTTCCGGAGGCGCGGGCGGAATCAGCGGGCGTTCGCGGCGGGCCTGCTCTTTCTCCCGGATGCGCTCCTCGACGGGAACCAGAAAGACGCTCTTCCCGCGCAGCACGCAGCCGGGGCGCCCGGGCACGCAGTCGGTCTTCAGCAGCAGGCACCAATCCGCGGGGACGTTGTGGTGGGCGCAGGTGAAGGTGGACATGGGAGGGCGGAAGGCGGATTGCCGCTTGCTTGGATCGAAGCACCCGACCGGGCGCAGTGGACTCTGCCTCTGTATTTTGAACTCTGAACCCTGAACTCTGAACCCTGAGCCCTGAACCCTGAACCGGCCGGCGCCGCCGGCCTCAGCCGCGGTAGATCGGGTCGAGGCCGAGGGTGCCGTTGAGGGAGTCGAGGTAGGCCTTGCTGCGGATGCGCGCGACGGTCTCGGTGGCGCGCTCGAGACGCTCGGCGATGCCGAGGCGCTCGGCTTCGTCGCGATGGCTCGGGCGGGCGAGGAACTGCTTGAGGTAGGCGATGTGCTTCTTCCACACGGCCTCGTCAGCGAGCTGCTTGCGGGTGAGGCGGTCGTGGTACCAGTCGCTCGCCAGCACCACCTCGCGGGTGAAGAGCTTGCGGATCGCGGGGTCGGCAAGTGTGCGGCCCTCGTACTGGCCATCGCGCATGATGTGCAGGAGGGCGCGCAGCGGGGGGCAGGCGCCCTCGATCGAACCGTCCTCGAAATAGAGCGAGGCGACCCGGCGCATGGTGACGAGGATCGTCTCCAGACTCTGGGCATACACGGCGGCGTCCTGGAGCTCGGGCCGGAGCATCTCGGGCGTGAACACGAGCTGCGGGCTGGTGAAGACGCGGCCGAAGAATGCCGAGACGAAACGCTCGGTCATGCGCCAGCCCAGCAGGCTGGCGGGGAGCGTGCGCCCGTCGTGGGTGAAGTCGGCGCAGCGCTCGAGGTAGCGGTTCTCGATCAGCCAGGCGGGGTGCTGCTCCTCCGGGCTCATGCGGGCGAAGACCTCGGGCACGAGCAGCGAGATGTCGTGGTCGGTGCGATGGCGCGGGCCGACGGTGCCGGCGGTGGTCACGAACGGGTTCGCGCCGGTGAGCGCCATCGCGACGAACGCGTTGTTGAGGTCGGTGATCGGGCAGAGCGCGTTGAACGGCCCCTTGGTGAGCGCGCCCTCGGAGCCGGCGCCGGTGGTCGAGGGCGACTTGCCGGTCATGCTGGTGATGGCGTCGGCGAAGAACTCGGGCAGCTCGAGGTGGTGGATCGGGCTGTAGCAGCAGAGCGGCGGCACGCCCTTCTCCGGGGCGTTGGCGCGCCGCCCGGGCAGGAGGATGGAGACGGGGACGTGCAGCGGATGCCCCTCGGGGATGCGGCGGGCCAGGCGCATCGTGGTCGAGCGCAGGTAGACGTCGGCCGGCATGAGGAGGTCGGGCCGGACCTGGAGGTAGCGGGGGTTCTTCGAGGGCTTGCCGTCGACCAGGCGCGGCTGGTGCGGGGAGACGAAGGCGGAGGCCACGCCCTGCTCGGCGACGGAGCGGATGAGCCGCTGCAGCGGGGGCGTGAACTGCTCGAAGCCGATCGTGTCCTTGATGAGCTCCCAGGCCTGGGCGCGGGAGAGCGGCTCGTAGTTGGAGAAGAAGTTGCCCGGGCCGGACATGTCCAACTCGGTCTGCTTGTCGTAGCCGCGGTGGACAGCGTCGTCGGGCCGCTGGAAAAGCCGGTATTCACAGTTCCGGACGAGCTTCACCGAGCCGGGCGGCTGGTCGGGGCGCAGGCCGGAGAGCGCGGCGGTGGGGACGACGATGGAGGCGGTGATGTCGTCCTCGGTCTGGATCTTGGCCGCGGGGTGGAAATCCTTGCGCAGGGAGAAGACGCGCCAGGAGCCGTCGGCGGCGTAGCCGACGCGCAGGCAGGTGGAGAGGAGTTTGCGCCGGCCGAGCTTGAGCTCGTTGCCGGGCACGCCGTTGATGATGTCGACGCTGAAGTGGTTGCGCCAGTTGTCGCCCCACTCGGCCTTGTGGAAGCGCTTCACGGTGAAGACGAGGTCCTTGATGTGCTGGGGCAGGGCGCGCAGCCAGTCGTTGTACTCGTCGGTGAACTCGGTGGGGTTGGGCGTGAGCAGCTTGATGACCGAGCCGAGGGAGCGGGCGGCGCCGAGGATGGGCCGGCTGGGCGTGGCCTTGGCGAACTCCGGCTTGAAGCGGGTGGAGTAGTCCTTCTTGAGGATGGCCTCGACTTGGTCGAAGTCCTTCTGGAAATCGGCGACGAAGACGGGGCCGAAGAGGATGGCGTCGGTGATGGACTTGGAGATCTCGCTCTTGCCGCCGCCGGAGACGGTGCAGGGCTTGTGGCAGAGGCGGCCGTCGGCGATGGTGCCGATGAGGCGCCAGGAGCGGCCGCCGGCGGGCTTGTGCATGCGCACGGTGTAGCCCCACGGATACACGTAGATCTCGCCGGGGGAGAGGTGGAGGGACTGCTCCTTGCCGTCGCGGGTCCAGAGCACGCGCTGGGTGGCGAGGTCGAAGCGGGAGTTGCCCGGCACATAGACGATGTGCGGGTAGGTCTTGTCGAAGGCGTGGCCCTCGGGGCAGTAGCGCGCGCCGTGGCCGAGGACGACGGCCATGTCCTCGAGGGTGCGGGGCGGGTGGGGAAAGTGCGTGTCCCAGGTGTAGTCCTCGCCGAGGTCGTAGCTGGGGAAGGCGAGCGTGCCGCCGGAGTGCTCCTCCTCGGCGAGGCCGAAGAGGTTGGCGGAGTAGCTGATCTGGGTCTTCACCTCCTTCTTGCAGTAACCGAAGTAGTTGTCGGCGATGAGGGTGACGATGACGCCGTTCTCGTCGCGGGCGCAGAGCTTGAAGGCCTGACCGTCGTTGTAGAGTTCCTCGGGGGTCTTCCAGGCCATGCCGTCGCGGCGCTGGCGGGCGGTGGCCTGATCCCAGGCGGGCAGGCCGAGGTCGATCTTGCGCGCGCCGACGAGGTGGGGGGCGAGGATGACGCAGCCGGTGTGGCCGGTCCAGTGGTCGGGGTCGAGGCCGGCGTCGTTGCGGGGGAGGGCGGGGTCGCCGGCGTTGCCGAAGATG
>JAEXPG010000003.1 GCA_023447015.1 Verrucomicrobiota bacterium | reverse complement strand
ATCAAGGGCGCTACCGTCGGACTCGGGCTGACGGTGGTGCTGGCCGGTTTCGCCGCTTCGCCCGGCGCCGGCGGGTTCTGGTCCGTGTTCCAGGGCGGCTGGGCGATTACCGGCTCGGCGTTGGCGGGCGGCGCCATCGCGGCGTATGTGGGCCTCAACTTCACCGGAGCCACCGTCTACACCTCGCAGTCCGGCACCCTGCTCGAGACCAGGCGGGCGTTGCCGCTCATCGGCGCAGCGGCCGTCGCGGGGCTGGTCTGCCAGATCGTTGGCGCGTTCTGAGGAAACACCATGAACCTGCTCTACTACACCTCGGCTATTTCCCTGGAGCTCGACGCGGCCCGTTGCACCGGCTGCGGGCGCTGTGTGGACGTTTGCCCGCACGATGTGTTCGCGCTTGTGCGCCCGTCGGCGCCGGCGGATGCGCTCGGTGCTCCGGCGCACACTCGGCGTCGGGCGGAGATCGTCCGCCGCGACCACTGCATGGAATGCGGCGCTTGCGCGCGCAACTGCGCGTCCGGCGCCCTGACCGTCACGGCCGGGGTCGGCTGCGCCACGGCGATCATCAACGGCATGCTCCGGGGCACGGAGCCGACCTGCGGGTGCGGCGGCGACGAAGCCGGCGGGACCGGCTGTGGCGGCGGGGAGAAGGGGAACGGCTGCTGCTGAGCGGCGCTTGGGCGCCGTCGGCGAAACTTTGGCGAAAGGTGAAACTATGAAGAACCATGAATCCCGTTGGTACCTCACGGCGTGGCGTCATCTCATCGTGGGGATGGCCCTGAGCGCCTCGAATCATCGTCCACCCGGCGCCGCGGAGCTTGCGGCGATCGCGATGCTGTTTGCGGATCGGCCGCGGCAGAGGCCGGCAGTGCAGCCGCCAAGCGCTTCCCCATCGTTGTGCTGTCGCCAATCGTTGGTGCCGTGTTGCGCGTGATCCGGCGCGGTGTTTTCTGGCCACCTGCCGCGGGGCAACGCCGTGGCAGGCGGCCGACGCGGATCGGCGCCAGTTGGAACATGAACCCGAAGTGACGTTGAGATCGATATGAGCGACGAAACGCTGCGAAAGGCGGAGGAGCTGTTCCTCCAAGGCTACAACTGCGCCCAGGCCGTGAGCCACGCCTGCGCGGCGGACTGCGGTGTGCCGCCCGCGCTCGTGGTGAAGCTCGCCACCGGCTTCGGCGCCGGCCTCGGGCGCACGCAGGAGACGTGCGGTGCGGTCACCGGGGCGATTCTCGCGCTCGGACTCCGCGGCGGACGTGGGCTTGGCGACGAGAAGACGCGCACCGAGGCGACGTACCGCGATGTGCAGGCGCTGCTGCGCGATTTCGCCGCGCTGCACGGCAGCTGCAACTGCCGCGAACTGCTCGGTGGCATCGACCTGTGCACGGAGGAGGGCCAGCGCGAGTTCAAGGAGCGCGGCTACCTCACCAAGCGCTGCGCCGAGTACGTGAAGACCGCCGCGGCGCTGGCGGGGTAGTCCGGCATCACCCCGGTCTCTGGCCCGGACGCGCGCTTGGCTTTTCCTGCGTCCGGCGCGTGTCGCGGGAGTGCACAAACAGATCGCTCCTGCTTCCGGCAGGGCCTACGGATTGGGCCCATGCGAAGGCTGGCACACGCATTGGCGGTCCTGGCGGCGGTTGGGTTGATCCCGACAACGGCTGCGCTGGTGGATCCGAAGGAAGCGGAGGCGCGCTGTGCCGCGCGGGCCGAGGAGTCGAGTGCGGCGGGTTTTCGCCTGGGTTGGCGCTTCGGGTTCTCGACCACCGAGGCGTGCGATGTGGGGGAAGGCCGCTTCGCCGTGCCGCCGGAGAGTGGCGGCCACGAGGTGGTTTTCTGGGTCGAGGCCGATCACGCCGTGCGGTTCCGCCTGCTCGCGGCCGACGATCAGGTACTGGCCGAGTGGAGTGCGGCGCGGGGCGAGTGGCAGCGGGCCCCGAACCTGCCGGTGGGCGTTTTTCGGGTGAAGATCGCGGCGGAGGGCACAACGACGGGTGCCGCGTACTTCGGACTGAAGGGGCAGGCGCTCCCGCACCTCCCGCTCGATCCGGCGCAGTGGCAGGAGCGGCCCGCCGTCCCGGCGGCCGGCTACCGGTGGCCGTTTCTGCTGCGGGTCCCGGCGACGGTGCGGGTGCCGTTCCTTCTGGTGGCACCGAACAACACCGGATTTGCGACCGCCGACCTCGAGATGCTGCGCGCGGTCGCCGCGAACCAAGGTCGTTCGGATGGGGATCTTGCCGAGGCGCTCGGTTGCCCATTGCTGATCCCGCTGTTTCCGCGCCCGCCGAAGGGCGAGAGCAATCTCTACCTCCATGCCTTGAGTCGGGATGCCTTGGCCGCCCCGCAGGAGGAGTGGCGCCGGGTGGACTTGCAGCTTCTCGCCATGATCGAGGCGGCGCGGGCGCTCCTGGCCCAACGCGGCACAACAATGGATCCCCGGGTTCTGTTGTGGGGATTCTCGGCCGCCGGTGATTTTGCCCAGCGCTTCGCGATGCTGCACCCGGAACGAGTGCGAGCGGTGGCGGCCGGCGGCTTCAGCTGGCCGCTCGCGCCCGTGGCGAGGGAAGGCGAAGCGGTGTTGCCGTACCCGATCGGTGTTGGGGATCTGGAGGCGCTTGGTGTGGCGTCGCCGACGGTGGAGGCGCGCCGGGCGGTGCGATGGTTCCTGTTCCGGGGAGGGAAGGACCACAACGAGCCTCTCGACCATCCCGACTGTTTCTCGCCGGAGCACGCGGCGCTGGTGCGGAGCCGGTTCGGCGTCACGGTGGCCGAGCGGTGGGCGCGGGCGAGCTCGCTCTACACCGAGGCGGGACTGAATGCGGAGTTCGTGCTCGAGCCGGGCGCCGCCCATCTGGTCACCGCGGAGATGCGGGCCCGGGTGGAACGGTTCTTCGCGGCGGCCATGGAGAGCGAGCCGCGGGTCCGGTGAAGCCGCGGATCCCGTTGTGGCGCGGCTCGGCTCTGTCCGGCGGTGTGACGGGTTCGCGCTCGCAAGCCACGGAGTGGGCTGCGAGCGTCGCCGGCTCCGATGTGCGACCACCATGCGCCGAGTCCTGAAACACCGTCCGCTGCCCCGGGCGGCGAACGGTGCTGGCGTTGTTTCTGGCCGAAGCGGCTGTGCTGGTGCGGCAGCATCCGCCCGATGGCGACGCGGACGAAGGTCGTCCTGCTCATCCACCCGAAGGAGTACAAGGACCAGCGCACCGGCACCGGCCGGCTCACCCACCTCTGCCTGGCCGACAGCGAGCTGATCATGGGCATCGGCTTCGATGCGCACGAGCGGGTGCAGGAGCTCATCAACGATCCGGCCAACTTCCCGATGCTGCTCTACCCTGGGCCGACGGCGCGCGCGTTGCCCGGTGGTCTGCGGGCCGAGGAACTCGGCGGGCGGCGACTGGTGGTGTTCGTCCTCGACGGCACTTGGTCGTGCGCGCGGAAGATGCTGCGGCTCAGCCCGAGCCTGCAGCGGTTGCCGCGCCTGATGTTTCCGCCGGCGGCGCCGAGCAAGTTCGTGATCAAGCAGCAGCCGGCCGAGGGCTGCCTGTGCACGCTCGAGGCGACGCACGAGCTGCTGCTCGCGCTCGAGCGCGCCGGGCTTGAGCGTTACCCCGACCCGGCACAGCTCCCCGGTCTGCTTCAGCGCATGCAGGATTTCCTCATCCAGTGCGCGAGCGATCCGGCGAAGGCCGGCTACCGGCGGAAGAAGACCGGCTATGGCACTCCCGAGACGCGGCGGGTGACCCGCGGTCCGGACAGTTCGCGGCCGTTGAAGCTGTTCCGGTCGGCTCAGGCCGGCGGTTGAGCGGCGGCCGCGGTGGGACGCTTCCAGAAGCCGTGGCCCACGCCGTGGTAGGTACGGGCGAAGTAGATGGCGACCGCCACCAGCACGGTGCATAGGCCGCCCCAGAACAGCGGCCAGCGCACGGCGCCATCCTGCGTGGCGAAGAAATACCAGGCGCCGGTGCCGAGGTAGCCGAGCAGGTTGCTCAGTCCGCTGGTGAGCATGGCGAAGAGGGCCTGGGCGCGCGCGCGCATGGTGGGCTCCACGCGTTCGGCGAGGTACATCTGCGCGGTGATCGTGAAGAGCGTGTAGCAGGCGCCGTGCAGCGGGATGCCGGCGAGCACGGTGGCGCGGGTGTCGCAGCTGAAGAGCGCGAAGCGCGCCACCCCGAAAAGCAGGCCGAGCAGGATCACCCACTTGAGGCGCACGCGGCGGAGGATGGCGGCGAGCGAGAGCAACGCGGCCACCTCGGTGGTTTGTGCGAGCGCCATTGTGGCCGCGGCGTGGTCGATGCCGAGCGCGGTGAGGTGCAGCGGTGTGTACGGGTAGAACGCCGCGAGCGGCACGCCGAAGAGGGTGACCGTGATCAGGATCGTGCGGTGGTCGGGGTGCCGCAGGAGGACGAGCGCGTCGAGGCCGAGGACCTCGCGCCAGTTGCGCGCCTTGGCGGCGGCGGGCATCTGCCACGGCGGTAGCAGGTAAGTGGCGAAGCCGAGCAGCAGGAGCACGCCACCGGCCACGTAGCCGGAGAGCCGGGAGCTGTCGGAGGCGAGGATCCAGCTCACCGAGCAACCGGCCGCCATCCAGCCGGCGGTGGCCCACATGCGCACGGGGCCGAACTCCGCCGCGGGATCGAGCAGGGCGCCCAACGCGATCGTCGTCAGCAGGCTCGCGCACGGGCTGTAGCAGAGCGAGTGCAGCTGCATGCAGGTGAGCAGCGCGGCGCCGTTGCCCCCGTGGTCGATGACCGCGAACAGCGCGAGCAGCCACGTTCCGGCCAGCCAGTAGAGCCAGCGCAGCAGCCGCATCGGCGGCACTCCGCGGTCGGCGAACGAGCCGACGAGCAGCGGCGAGACGAAGGCCGCGACCGCGTTGCAGGTGAACGCGAGCGCGATGTAGCGCTCCAGCCCCGCGTGCTTGAGCACGTTGCTGAACGACACGTTCCACAGGCCGTACGCGTACCACTGGAAGAGGAAGAGGCAGGCGAGCGGGAGGAAGGTCGATCTGGGCGTCGGGCCGCGCATGAAGGGCGCCACAGTCGGTGGCGGGTGGGGCGGGGGCAACGCGAGAGATGTGAGTGACTGCTCGCCCACGCCGGCGCCGGCCGGCCCGGTCCGGAGTCCAATCCGCAGCGCGGACCGGACGCGCGCGGGCGCGGCCGCAAATACCCCGCCCCCCCCGCCAA
>JAEXPG010000646.1 GCA_023447015.1 Verrucomicrobiota bacterium | reverse complement strand
GTCGTTCTACACGTTCCCGTATGTCGGCGGCACGGGGCTGAGCGAGAAGGAGTTCGCTGTGCGACTGCTCGAGAGCGAGCACGTGGCCGTCGTGCCGGGCTCCGCTTTCGGCGCCAACGGCGTGGGCCATGTCCGCGCCTGCTTCGCGACCAGCTACGAGCAGATCGGCGAGGCGTGCGACCGCATTGAGCGGTTCGTGCAGGGTCTTGCGGCGAAGAAGTGACGCCGGAGGAGGCGGCGGCTGTCGGCAGCCGCGCCTCCGATGAGTTTCCGTAATGGGCGGAGGCCCGGTGTGGCCGATTTGGGCGGGTTCTGCGCGAAAACGCGCAACCGAAATGTCGGTTCTGCGCAAAACCGACGTTTGCGTCGGGAAAAACGGGGGCGCTCCGGCGCTGGCATCGGGAGTGCTAAACCGCTCCCGTTATGCTCGGCAAAATCTCTCCCCGTTCCGCTCTGCTCGCGTTGGGGCTGGCCACCATCACCTGGTGCGCTTCCGCCGCCGACGTCTCCGCGCCGCCCTCCACGGAGGAGTCGGTCGCCGCGCTGAAAGCCTACATTACCAACAGTGATCCGGGCGCCGCCCTGGCCGGTGTGCCCGGCCCCGGCCACAACGCCTGGATGATGACCTGCACGGCCCTCGTGCTCTTCATGACGCTGCCGGGACTGGCGCTGTTCTACGGCGGCCTGGTCCGGAGCAAGAACGTGCTGTCGGTTCTCGCGCAATGCCTGGGCATCGCCGGACTGGTGACGATCTTGTGGTGGGCCTTCGGTTACAGCTTCGTCTTCGGCAAGAATTTCTCCGAGAGCGGCAGCTTCCTGGGCCATTTCCTCGGGGGCACCGAGTACCTCTTCCTGAAGGGCGTCGGCTCGGCGCCGAACACCGACTACTCGTTCTGGGTGTCGCACAACGTGTTCGCGATGTACCAAATGATGTTCGCGATCATCACGCCCGCCCTGATCGTCGGCGCGATCGCCGAGCGCATGAAGTTCTCCGCGATCCTGGCGTTCGTCACGCTCTGGATGGTCCTGATCTACTTCCCTCTGGCCCACATGGTCTGGGGCGTGACCGGCAGCATGAACGGTGTCTGGAACGGCGACGCCTCGATCCGGGCGATCGACTTCGCCGGTGGCACCGTGGTGCACATGTCGTCCGGTTGGTCCGCGCTCATCCTCTGCCTCATCCTCGGGCCGCGCATCGGGTTCCTGCGCGAGAAGATGGCGCCGCATAGCATGGTGCTCTGCATGGTCGGCACCGGCATCCTCTGGGTGGGCTGGTACGGCTTCAACGCCGGCTCGGCGCTCGCCTCCGACGGTGTCGCCGCCAACGCCTTCATGACCACCACCATCGCGGCTGCTGTCGGCGCCTTCGTCTGGCCCATGATCGAGTGGCTCACCCGCGGCCACCCCTCCATCCTCGGCTTCTGCTCGGGGGCGGTCGCCGGGTTGGTGGTCGTCACTCCGGCCACCGGCTTCATCGATGTCTCCGGTGCAGTGATCATCGGCGTGCTCGCCGGCTCGATCCCGTACTTCGCCTGCACCAAGCTCAAGGGCTGGCTCAAGTACGACGATGCGCTCGACACCTTCGGCGTGCATGCCGTGGGCGGCACGATGGGCGCACTGGTGACCGGTTTCCTCGCCACCGCCGACGCGAATGCGAACCTCACCGGTTCCTACGCCGCCAAGAACGGACTCGCCGGCCTCATGGCCCATGGTGGCCTCTGGTTCGAGCAGCTCAAGGCGATGGGCCTGACCATCGGGATGTCGGTCCTCGGCACGATCGCGATCGCCTACCTGGTCAAGGCGACCATCGGCCTCCGGGCCGCCCCGGATGTCGAGCGTCAAGGTCTCGACCTCTCCGAACACGGCGAAGAGGGCTACATCTACTGATCACCTATCTGAAAGGCTGAAACACATTCCATGAAACTCATCATCGCCATCATCAAGCCCTTCAAGGTCGAGGAGGTGAAGGACGCGCTCTCCTCGATCGGAGTCGAGGGCATGACCGTCACCGAGGTCAAGGGCTTCGGCCGCCAGAAGGGGCATACCGAGATCTACCGCGGCAGCGAGTACACCGTCGACTTCCTGCCGAAGGTGAAGCTCGAGATCGCCGTAACCGATGCCGTCGTCGGCAAGGCGATCGACGCCATCGTCGGCTCCGCCAAGACCGGCAAGATCGGTGACGGGAAGATCTTCGTCCTCCCGCTGGAGGAAGTGGTTCGCATCCGCACCGACGAGCACGGCGAGACCGCGATCTGAGCGCGTTCTGCGCGCTCGTTTCAGCGCACAGATGACACAGCCGGGGCACCTCGTGCGGCCCCGGCTGTTCGTGTTGTCACGGGGCGCGTGCGCCGCGCCCGGCGAACGGTGCGATCAGGCCGGAAAGTGGGGTGGTGGACGTTTCGCAGACTCCCGTGAAAATTCCCCAAACAATCCTTGCTCGGTCCCCCGGTGTCCCTAATCCTCCGCCATCCTTTCGAGTCCCATGAAATTGATCATCGCCATCATCAAGCCCTTCAAGCTCGAGGAAGTTAAGGAGGCTCTCGCCGGGATCGGCATCGAGGGCATGACCGTCACCGAGGTCAAGGGCTTCGGTCGCCAGAAGGGGCACACTGAAATCTACCGCGGCAGCGAGTACACCGTCGACTTCCTGCCGAAGGTGAAACTCGAGGTCGCCGTGCGCGACGACCTGAAGGACAAGGTTGTCGACGTCATCGTGAAGACCGCCCGCACCGGCAAGATCGGCGACGGCAAGGTCTTCGTCGTGCCGGTCGAGGACATCATCCGCATCCGCACCGACGAGCGCGGCGACGCCGCCGTCTGAGCAACGCCAACGTCCGCCCGTGCCGGGCGCGCCGCAGTCCGCGCGACCGTGTGCCGGGCGGTTTCTTTTGCCCCCAGCTTCCCCCGTGGCACAAACCGGTTATCAGGTCATCGCCCGCAAGTGGCGCCCGCAGATCTTCGACGATGTCGTCGGCCAGGATCATGTCGTGCGCACGTTGAAGAACGCGATCACCCGCAACCGCATCGCCCACGCCTATCTCTTCGTCGGCCCGCGCGGCACCGGCAAAACCTCCACGGCGCGCATCTTCGCGAAGGCGCTCAACTGCGAGAAGGGACCGACCCCGTCGCCCTGCGGCCAATGTGCCGCCTGCCGCGACATTGCCGCCGGCACCCATCTGGATGTGATTGAGATCGACGGTGCTTCCAACAACGGCGTCGATCAGGTCCGCGACCTGCGGGAGACCGTCCAGTACGCGCCCGCCGCGGGTCGCTACAAGGTCTACATCATCGACGAGGTCCACATGCTTTCGGCGGCGGCGTTCAATGCGCTGCTCAAGACCCTTGAGGAGCCGCCCGAACACGTGAAGTTCATCTTCGCGACCACCGAGGCGCAGAAGGTCCTGCCGACGATCGTCTCGCGCTGCCAGCGTTTCGACCTCCGCCCGATCTCCGACGAACTCATTTCCGAGCGCCTGAAGCGCATCGCCGAGGCCGAGAAGATCGACGTCTCGCCGGAGGCGCTCGCGAGCATCTCCCGCCTGGCCGACGGCGGCATGCGCGACGCCCAGTCCATCTTCGACCAGATGATCGCCTTCTGCGGCTCGAAGATCGCCGAGGCCGACGTGCTGGATGTCTACGGTCTCGTCGGAGCTGAGCAGGTGGCGAAGCTCGCCGGCGCCGTCGCCACCGGCGACCACCGCCGGCTCGTCGAGATGGTCGACGAGTTCGACGCCGGCGGCCGGGATCTTTTCCGCCTGCTTGCCGATCTGCAGGTGGTCGTCCGCCGCGCGCTCCTCGACGCCATCAAGCAGGGCGGCAAGAGCCGGACTCTCGGCGCCGAGATGACGACCGAGCAGCTCACCCGTCTTCTTGATGCGTTGCACGAGGGCGAGGGCGGCGTGAAGTTCGGCCTGTCCGAGAAGGTCAATTTCGAGATTACGCTCCTCAAGGCCGTTGAAGGCAGCCGCTCCCGCGCGCTCGACAGCGTTCTCAAGGAGATCGTCGCCCTGGCCGAGTCGGCTCCCGGCGAAAAAAAAAAGAGCTGACGCCTGAGTCGGATTCCAGCGCCACAGTCTCGACCGACGCCCCGGCCGGCGAGGGCGCGGAGGATGTTGGGGAAGGCGAGACCGTCACGGCCGAGAGTGTCGGCCGAGTGGAGGAGGGCGAACCGATCGGCCCAAGCGCCGCCGATGAGGCCGCGATGCTGGCGGACGACGACCTGCCTGCGCCCATGCCTGTGGCTCCTGCGTCCGGTCCCGCGCCGGGGAAACTGCCGACACTCGACAGCCTGGTCGCGAAGATCCCCGCTGCGACGCGCACCGCGCTCGACGAGCACCTGCGCGCGCGGTTCATGCGGGTCCGCAAACTCAAGCCCGGCGAACTGCGGTAACCCCGTCAGTCGGGCCCCGCGCGGGGCGCCGGCGGCGTCCCGCGATGGCCTGGGCGTTCCCGGAACGCGCCGTGCGGTTCAGCGGCCGCCGATGGTGAGTCCGGCGAGGCCGTTGGCCAGAAGACGCTTGGCCAGAAACTCCGTCTGTCGGGCGGAGAGATCCTTCAGCCCGCGCTGGGCGAGGGCGATGAGCGAGGTGAGTTGGTCCTGGGTGAACGTCGCTTCCTCGCCGGTGCCCTGCACCTCGACGAAGTTGCCGCGGCCGGTCATGACGACGTTGAAGTCGACCTCGGCGTCCTTGTCCTCGACGTAGTTGAGATCGAGGATCTCGCGGTTGTCGAAGAGGCCGACGCTCACCGCGGCCACCGAGTCGGTGAAGGGATTGTCCGAGATCTTTTTCTCGGTGATGAATTTCTCGACCGCCAGGCGGGCGGCGAGGTAGGCGCCCGTGATGGACGCGGTGCGGGTGCCGCCGTCGGCCTGGAGGACGTCGCAGTCGATCCAGAGGGTGTTGTCGCCGAGCTTCCGGAGGTCGATCACGGCGCGCAGCGAGCGGCCGATGAGGCGCTGGATTTCGACGGTGCGGCCGTCGAGCTTGCCCTTCGAGATGTCGCGCGGCTTCCGGTCGAGCGTGCTGTAGGGCAGCATGGAGTATTCGGCGGAGAGCCACCCGCCGGGCACGCCCTGCTGGCGCATCCAGGTCGGGACCTTGGGCTCGATCATCGCCGCGCAGATGACGCGGGTGTCGCCAAACGAGACGAGCACGGAGCCGTCGGCATTGGGGGCGATGTCCGGCTGGAAGACGATATTCCGGAGCTGGTCTGGACGGCGGCCGTCGGGGCGTGCGAAGTCGGTCATGGTCGCACTCAACGGGCGGGCATTGACCGGGGCAAGCGCAGAGCGGAGACAGGGCCGGTCCGCGGGGTGTTTCGACGAAATTCTCCGCCGCAAACACCTCCGTGAGCGGCACGCGACCGGTACCTCAACTGGCGATCTTCGCCAGCATCTCGCGGGCGTGGCTGAACTCGTCGTGCATCTCGACCAGCAGCGCGGCGGCCTCCGTCGGTGCGCTGGCCTGGCTCTCCAGTTGGCGGCCGAGTTCGGCGAGGCGCACGATGCCCATGTTGCCGCAGCTTCCTTTGAGGGCGTGGGCGGCCACCTTCAGTGCCTGGGTGTCGCCTGTCGCCATGGATTTCTCGGCGGTCGTCAGATAGCGGGATGCTTCCGTTTCCCAACTTCCCAGCATCTCGTGCAACATGTCCGGGCCGGCATCGAGGCAGAGTTCGCGCAGCATCTCCATCCGTTCGGGGTCGATGGAGGGGAGGTCGGCGGCGTGTCGGGGCGGGGGAGGAGTTTCGGGGTCGGAGCTCATGGATGCCACCTGTCACGTATCGGACCGGGGCCCGGCCGGTTTAGGCGGTCTTGGCAGATTCCGGGCCTTGTCGCGACTCCTCAACTGCCGCCGGCCGCCGTCACTTTCATCGGGGGCGGCGCCCGTTCCCTCCGGTCCGGGCCGTTGCGCCCGGGCTGCCTTGCCGGAAACCCTCGGCCATAAGTTCACTGCATTCTGAAGCGCAGAACTCGGAACACCGCTGAAACTTCGATTCGCTTCGGGCAATTTCGTTTACATCATTCGGCGCCAGTTGGTTTAGTCGCCCCGCATTCCAACCGTCTCCGTTCTACCACCCGTGAGCGCCCCGGATTCGCGCAAGTCCTTCCTTTCAAAACTCGCACTCTGCGTTGTTGCCGCTGGCATGACGCCCGGGGTGCTTTGGCGACGCTGGGTCCCCGACTCGCGCTCGACCTCGGGGACGGTGCGTCCGCCGCCGCCCACGATAGCGTTGAAGCCCGATCCACGGGCCGTTGAGCGCAAGCTCGAGAGCCTCTAGGCCGTCCCGCCCGCGCTCCCTCGCCGATCCTCCTTTCCCCGCACCACTCCCGCCCCTCCCCGACAAATGTCGCTGGTATTCCCCAAGTCGGCCAACCGGCTGCCGCTCCAGATCGTCGTCCTCCTGATCCTGGTCGGCGGGCTGGTCACGGCCGGCGTCACCTACTACTTCACGCCGAAGTATACGCGTGTTGGTTACGCCCCGGTCCAGCCGGTGCCCTTCAACCACGCGCTGCACACCGGCCAGCTCGGCCTCGACTGCCGCTACTGCCACACCGGGGTCGACAAGGGCCCGCACTCCACCGTGCCGTCGGCGCAGACGTGCATGAACTGCCACAGCATCATCAAGAAGGACAGCCCGCTGCTGGCCCCGGTGCGCGCCAGCTTCGACTCGGGCGATCCCGTGCCGTGGGTGAAGATCCACC
>JAEXPG010000634.1 GCA_023447015.1 Verrucomicrobiota bacterium | reverse complement strand
CTCCCTCCAAGGTGGCGTCTATGTGACCCCGTCCGAGCGCACCCCGCCCAACCCCTACCTCGCCCACATCCCCGACCGCGACATCACCTCGACCAACGGCAAGCAGCTGACGCTCATCAACCCCGCCTACATGACCCGCATGGTCCATGAGATCGGCGCGGTGCATTACGGAACCCAGGGGCACCTCACCTCGCTCAAGCCGATCCGGCCGCAGAACGCCCCGGACCCCTGGGAGGCCGCCGCTCTGCGGGCCGTCGAGACCGGCACCCGTGAGGTCATGGAAGTCACCACCTACAATGGCGAACCGGCACTGCGCCTCATCCGGCCATTTGTGACCGAGGAGAGCTGCCTGAAGTGCCACGCGAGCCAAGGCTATCACGAGGGGGACATCCGAGGCGGGCTCAGCACCACCGTCCCGCTCCGCCAGTACTACGCCAATGCCCAGACGGAGAGCCAGCGCGACATCCTCTTCCACTCCGTCGTCCTGCTCGTCGGCCTCGCCGGAATCGGGCTTGGCCACCGTGCAATCCGCGGGGCCTTCGTCTCCCGCGACGCGGCCCACTCAGCCCTCGCCGAGAACGAACGCCGCAACCGCCAGCTCATCGAGCGGCTCCCGCTTCTCACGGTCACCGTCACCCTCGACGGCATCGTCACCTACGCCAACCCCGCACTGCTCGTGCTGACCGGCCGCAGCACCCCCCAAGTCATCGGCGCGGACTTCTTCGAACTGTTTGTCCCACGGGAGAACCGCGAGGCCGAGCAGAAGGCCTTCCGAGCCTTCCTCGCCACCCATCCCGCGTATGCCAACAGCATCGGTTCGGTGACCGACCGCGACCGGCGCATCCGGCGGATCTCCTGGCTCCATACCCTCGTGACGGATGATCGTGGCGCCCCGCTCGGGGTCACCAGCCTTGGCGAGGACATCACCGTGCGCAGCGCCGAGGATCTCCGGCTTCGCCGCCTCTCCTGCGCCGTCGAGCAGAGCCCCGCGGTGGTCGTCATCACCAACGCGACCGGGAAGATCGAGTACGTGAACGCCCGGTTCACCGAGGTGACCGGCTACACCGCGGCCGAGGCGATTGGCCAGAACCCCCGCATCCTCGCCTCCGGCGAGACGCCGAAGGAGCAGTACCGCGAGCTCTGGGAGGCCATCCTCGAAGGGCGCGAGTGGCGGGGCGTCTTCCACAACCGCCGCAAGAACGGCGAGCTGTTCTGGGAGGAGGCCCGCATCAGCCCCATCCGGGACGACACCGGCGCCATCGCCAACTTCCTCGCGATCAAGGAGGACGTCACCGTCCGCCGCCAGACCGAGCAGGCGCTCGCCGAGAGCGAGCAGCGGTTCCGCTCCCTGATCGAGAACGCCCCCGTCGCCGTGATCGTGCACCAGAACAACCGCTGTCTGTACGCCAACGCCGCCGCGCTGCGCCTCTTCGGCTACGACGACCGCCAGGCCGTCTCCGGCATCGACATCCGCTCGCACATCCTGCCCGCCTCGATTCCCGTCGTGGTCGAGCGCGAACGGCGCACGGAGGCCGGGCAGAGCAACCCGCCCGTCGAGCTGGCGCTCCGGCGCTGCGACGGCAGCCATCTCACCTGCGAGTCGATCAGCACCCGCATCTCCTTCAACAATCAACCGGCCACCCTCGCCATCATCGTCGACGTCACCGAACGACACCAGATGCTCGCCGCGATCGAGGAGAGCGAAGCCCGCTACCGGACCCTCGTCGAAGTCGCCCCGGTCGCCATCTTCTCGATCGCCAACGGCCGTGTCACCTACGCCAACCCGGGCGCCGCCCGCCTCTTCGGCTTCGCCCAACCCGCCGAACTGGTCGGCTCCAGCATCTGGCAGCGAGTCCATGCCGACTCGCTCTCCGCCATCACCAATCTCATCACCCACGCGGAGGCCGGCCGCGAATCGTCTCCCGCCGATCTCACCCTCATGCGGACGGACCGCCAGGAGGTCATCTGCTCCACCATCGCCGCGCCGATCGTCTTCGGGCAGCAGACCGCCGTCCTCGTCATCGCCTCGGACATCACCGAGAGCCGGCGTCTCCAGGACGCCCTGCGGGAGAACGAGGCGCGCATGAGCGAAACTCTCGAGAGCACCAACGCCGGCTACTTCCTCCTCGACCACCAGGACCGGGTCGCCCACGCCAACAGCGCGTTCCTCCAGTTCTTCGGTCTGCCTTCGCTCGCGGCCATCCGCGGCCGCCCGCTCGTCGAGCTCCTGCCCGAGTCGGAACGGCCCGCGCTGGCCGAACAGCTCCTGCGCCTCACCTGCGGCGAGGAGTTCATCGACGGCCAGCTCCGGCACCACCGCGACGACGGCACGGTCGCCCACTTCAGCTTCACCGCCCACATCGTCCGCAAGGACGGTGCGCTCGCCGGCTGCGAGTGCTTCGTCCTCGACACCACCGCCGCCCACACCAGCGAGGAACGCTACCAGATGCTCTTCGCCCGGATGCTCGACGGCTTCGCCCTCCACGAGATCGTGTGCGACGAGACCGGCCGCCCCGTCGACTACCGGTTCCTCGCGGCGAATCCCGCCTTCGAGAATCTCATCGGGCAGCCGGCCGCCACGCTCGTCGGCCGGCGGGTGCGCGAGATCTTCCCCTCCCTCGAGGAGAAGTGGATCGAGCGGTACGGCCAGGTCGCCCTCACCGGCACACCACTCAGCTTTGAGGACTTCGTGCCCGAACTCGGCCGCCACTTCGAGATCGTCGCCTTCCAATCCTCGCCCGGACGGTTCGCCTGCCTCGTGCGCGACATCACCGGCAAGCGCCGTCTCGAACAACAGCTCCTGCAGGCCCAGAAGATGGAGGCGGTCGGCCAACTCGCCGGCGGCGTCGCCCACGACTACAACAACATCCTCGTGGCGATCCT
>JAEXPG010000618.1 GCA_023447015.1 Verrucomicrobiota bacterium | reverse complement strand
TGCCGAACTGATGAACACCCGTCGCACAACAATTCCCGGGTGGCGGTTCTCCTTTCGCCGTGCCGGTTCTTCCCGGGCGCCAGCGCTGCGGCGTTCCTTCCCCCCATCCAGCCTTTTCGGTCCATGACACCCACCCTCGACGTCCACGAATTCCCCGAGCGCCTCGGAGCGATCACGGTGCGCGAACTGCGCGCCGGTCTGCTCGGGCGCGACATGGTCTGGCTGTTGATCGGCGTGCAGCTCGTGCTCGCCATCGCCGGCATCTACGCGTTGCAGGTCTCGTCGCGCAACGCGTCGGAGGCGCTGTCGTCGATGCAGTTCGCGGTCTGGACCTGCGCCCTCATCGGGTTGGCGGTCTTGTCGCCGGTGCGGGCGTTGCGGGCGCTGCACTCCGACCGCGAGTCGCGGCTGCTCGAGCTGCTCCAGCTCACCTCGCTCTCGGCGGGCCGCATCGTGCTCGGCAAGTGGCTCTCGCTCACGGTGCAGACGGCGCTCTTCCTCGTTTCGCTGCTGCCGTTCTTCGCGCTGCGCTACTTCCTCGGCGGGGCGGACCTGATCGGCGACGCGAACGTGCTGCTCATGCTCTTCGGTCTCAGCGTGGTGCTGCAGGCGGTGTTCCTGCTCGTCTCCACGTTTCCGCGTTTCCTGCGCGGCCTGGCGCTCGCGGGCTTCTGCCTGCTGCTGTTCATGTTCATGAGCACCGCCCGCGGAATATGGGGCTACGAATTCTTCAACGAGATCGCCCATCCGCTGCGCGGCGAGGGCCGGGACGCCTACTGGATCTTGCTCTATGTCGTGGCGCAGTTCGTCTGCCTCGTGGGGGTCGCGCTCTCGTTGGCGGCGCAGATGATCGCCGCACCGGCGGAGAACTACGCCGGGCGGACGCGGCTGTGGATCGCGGTTTGGGCGGCGCTGTTTGTGTGCCTGATCCAGGTTCCGAAGAGCCATCCGAAGTGGGGTGAGATCGCGGTGGTCGCGCTGGTCGGGATCGCGATCGCCTCGCTCTTCGAACTGAGCGCCGAGCGTCGCCATCTGCCGGCCCACCGGCCGCAGTCGCGGATCGGGCGGGTGTTTGCCTGGCTGCTCCTGCCCGGGTGGCAGTCGGCGCTGTTGTTCTACACCCCTGTTGCGTTGACGCTGATGTTCGTGGCGTATGTGGGCGAGGGGTTCCGGGATGCGCTCCTGATCCTGCCCAGCGCGTTCGCCTTGGCGCTGCTGCCGCGGGCGCTGGTCGAGTTCGTGCCGTGGCATTGGTTCGGCCGGCGGCGGATCGCATGCTTCGCGTTGCAGATCGCGTTCGCCCTGCTTGCGCTCGGCGTGGGGGCCGCCTGCAGCTCGGCGGAGGGCGATCCCACCTGGCCGCAGCTGCTGCCGCCGTTCGGCTTCTGGAACGGTCTCGCCTGGGCGAAGCCGGACACCTGGTCGCCGGTGGCGGGCGCGCTCTGGGCCGGCGCGCTGCTGATCCTCCTGGTCTTCCGGGCCCTCACCCAGCTCGACGCCGCGCGGGCGGCGGCGCGGCAGCCGCAGGCATGAACGGACCGGTCTCCAGCACCAGCGTCTTCCCCGAGGGCGCGGCCCGCACGGCTGCCGGCGCCGCGGCGTTGCTGCGGCTGCCCTGGCGGCGCAACGCCTGGCGCGGGCCGTCGGGCGAATGGTCCGGCGTGGGCCTGGGCAACTCGGTCGATTTCCAGGACCACCGGCCCTATTCGCCCGGCGACGACCTGCGCTACGTGAACTGGGCCGCGTACGCGCGCACGGACGCGCTGCTGCTGAAGGTCCACCGGCACGAGGCGGCGCCGGCGGTGGACCTCGTGTGCGATGTGAGCGCCTCGATGTGGCTGGGGGAGGCGAAGGCGCGGCGGTCCGCCGAACTCATGCTCTTCGCCCTCGAAAGCGCCGAGCGGCACGCCGGCGGCGTGCGGTGCTACGCCGTGTCCGGAAACGTGGTGACACTGCTCGAGGCCGCGGCGCTGCGGCGCGGGAATCTTCCGGCGGCGCAGCCCTCGGGCGAGGCGCCGGCGTTCGATCGTGTGCCGTGGCGCGCGGAGGCGTTGCGCGTGCTGGTGAGCGACCTGCTGTTTCCTCCGGCCGCGGGAGCCGCCTGGACGCGCCGGATCGGCGGACCGCGCGGCGTCGGCGTGGTGCTGGTGCCCTGGAGCGCCGAGGAGGCGGCGCCGGAGTGGGACGGACGCGTGGATTTCGAGGACTGCGAGAGCGGCGGCCGGCGCGAGCAACGGGTCGACGCCGATCTGCTCGCGCGCTACCGGGTGGCGTATGCCCGGCACCTCGCGGGCTGGCGCGAGGCGTTTCGCCGCGCCGGAGTGATCTCGGCGCGCGTGCCGGCCGAGCCGGTGTTGATCGAGGCCCTGAACTCCGAGGCGCTGCCCGTCGGCGCGATCGAACCGCAGCGATGAACCTCGTCTTTGCCAATCCTGCGGGGCTGTGGGCGCTGGCGGCGGTGCCGGCGATCGTGACGATCCATTTCCTCCGGCCGGCGGCGCGGCAACGCCGGGTCAGCACGCTCTTCCTGCTCGAACACCTCGATCCCGGCGCCGCGCGCGCGCGGCGGTTGCGGCGGCTGCGGGTGTCGACAGCGCTGTGGTGCCAGCTCGCGGCGGCGGTGTTGCTCGCCTGGGTGCTCGCCGAACCGCGCTGGGTGCGGGCGGGGACGCGGCAGACGGTCGCGGTCGTGCTCGATGCCTCGGCGTCGCTGCAGCCGTTCCGCGGCCGGGCCGCGGCGGCCTTGCGTCC
>JAEXPG010000568.1 GCA_023447015.1 Verrucomicrobiota bacterium | reverse complement strand
CGTCATCAGCTTCCACTCGCTCGAGGACCGGATCGTGAAGCGCTACTTCCGCCGCCTCGCGGGCATGCCGGAGTCGGAGAGCGATTCGCGGCCGCAGCAGCTGCGCAGCCGCGAGGCCGAGGCGCTCACGCGCCGCCCCGTCGAGCCGGGCGAGGCCGAGATCGCCGCCAATCCCCGCAGCCGGTCCGCGCGCCTGCGCGCCGTGCGCACACTTTCCGCCCCCGAATTTCCATCATGAAGCGCAAAACCAAAGTCGCCGCTTCGCCGGTCAACCGGCTGCTTCTCGCCACCCTCCTGCTCCTCGCCTTCGCCGGCTCCATCGGCCTGGCGACCGTCTGGCTGCGTCACCAGATCTCCGAGGTTGCGCAGGGCAACAAGCAGATGCAGCAGCGCATCGTCGAGGTCCAGCGCCGCACCGCCGAGACCAACGCCGAGATCGCCGCCGCGCTCAACCCCGAGGTGCTGCTCAGCCAGAACTCCTCGCTCAAGCTCGGGCTCGAGATGCCGCGCGACTACCAGATCGTGAGCGTCGCCGAGCCGGTCGAGGTCCGCCTCGCCGCGAAGCGCAACTCCGACCGCTTCACGACCACCCTCGTCTCCACCTCCTTCCCGCTGTCCTCCACCCGCTGAGCGATGCGCAAGGGTTTCGCCTCCAACGCCCGTCTGGTCCTCCTCAGCCTCGGAGTCTTTGCCTGCTTCGCCGGGCTGGCTGCGCGGCTGGTATGGCTGCACTGGCTGGAGCGCGAGAGCTACACCGCCTTCCTCGACAAGGCGCGCAAGCAGACGATCGTCGAGCTCGCCCGCCGCGGCGACATCCTCGACGTGCGCGGCAACCGCCTGGCCACCAGCCGCAGCCTCATCGAGCTCGGCGCCGACCCGCAGGACCTGCGCCCCGAGGACGAGTCCAAGTGGCCGGAACTGGCGAACCTCCTCAAACAACCGCTCGCGCAGCTCGAGCCCCTGCTCCGCCGGCGCTTCGCCGCGCCGGGGGAGGAGACCGACGAGGGCGTCGACAACGCCGCGCAGGGCCGCCCGGTGCGCTGGGTGAAGCTCAGCGAGGAGGTCGACGAGGCGAGCTACGACCGCATCCAGGCGCTGGGCATCAAGGGCGTCTACGGCGTCCGCCACTACCGGCGCTTCTATCCCAACGGCCAGCGTGCCTCGCATCTGCTCGGCTACATCAACAAGGAGCAGACGCCCGTCACGGGCATCGAGCGCTACCTCGACTTCTACCTGCGCGGCCAGGCCGGCTGGCGCGAGTCCGAGCGCGACGGGCACCGCCGCGAGCTCGCGCAGTTCCGCAGCCGCGAGATCCCGGCCACCGACGGTTTCGACGTCGTGCTGACGATCGACAATTTCGTCCAGCTCATCGTCGAGCAGGAGCTCGAGACGATCGCGCAGAAGTTCCAGCCGGAGAGCGCCACCATCATCGTCGGCGACCCGAACACCGGGGCGATCCTCGCGCTCGCCAACTGGCCGACGTTCGATCTCAACCGCTTCAACACCGCGCCGCTCGCCGCCCAGCGCAACATCGCGATCACCGACGTCTACGAGCCGGGCTCCACCTTCAAGATCGTCGCCTCCTCCGGCGCGCTCAACGAGCGCCTGGTTTCGCCGCAGACCTCCTTCGACTGCAGCCTCGCGAGCATCGACTACCTGGGCAAGCCGCGCTCCCTGCCGCGCGAGGCCCATCCCTTCGGGCGTCTGACCGTCGCCGAGATCGTCGGCAAATCCTCCAACAAGGGCGCGGCGCAGCTGGGCATGCTGCTCGGCGGCCAGCGCCTCTACGAGTACGCCCGCGCCTTCGGTTTCGGCGCCGAGACCGGCTATCCGCTCGGCGGCGAGGTCGCCGGGGTGCTCCACCCGGTCGAGAAGTGGGACGGCCTCACCATCACCCGCCTGCCGATGGGCCACTCCATCTCCGCCACGCCGATGCAGGTGCACTGCGCCATGGGCGTGATCGCCAGCGGCGGCGTCCTCCATCGCCCGTGGCTCGTGCGTGAGATCCGCGACAACGCCGGCCGCACCGTCGCCCCCTGCGAGCCGATGGTGCGCCGCCGTGTGGTCACCCGCGAGACCGCCGAGACGATGGCCCGGCTGCTCGTCGACGCCGCCAGCGCGGAGGGCACCGGCAAGGCCGCGGCGATCGAGGGCTACATGGTCGCCGGCAAGACCGGCACGACCCAGAAGATCATCGACGGCCGGTACTCGACCTCGCACCACATCGGCTCCTTCGTCGGCTTTTTCCCCGCCAACCGTCCGCAGCTCCAGATCACCGTGGTCGTCAACGACGGCCGCGTCCCGACCGGTGGCCCTGCGTACGGCGGCACTGTCGCCGCCCCGTCGTTCAAACGGATCGGCGAGCAGCTCATCCATTACCTCGGCATCCACCCGGCGGACGCTCCCGCGCCGCGGCCCGTGATCGCCATGACCGGCACCGCCCGATGATCGGCTACCTTTCCCACAACCACGAACTCGTGCAGGCCTTCCGCGTGCACCGTTTCCGCGG
>JAEXPG010000540.1 GCA_023447015.1 Verrucomicrobiota bacterium | reverse complement strand
CCGCCGGCTTCACCACCTACGAAGTCTCCTGCCCCGACGCCGACGATCTCGGCGAGCGGTTGGTCCGGGTCCTGGCCACCGCCCCCCCGCTGCGCCTGCGGGCCTGCTCCCGCACCGAGGCCACACTCGAACACGTCTTCCTCGCCGCCACCCGCCGCTCGTGGGACGCGACGCTCGAGGACAAGAAGTCCGGCCCGAAAACCTGAGCCCCACCCACCCGCTCCGCGTCTCCGTCACCGCGACGCCCTCCGCCCATCGTCCACCTTTCGTCCGCCATCGCCATTCTCCGATGCGCCACTTCCTCACTCTCTTCTGGCACGAGGTCCGGATGCTCTTCCTCAGCGCGAGCACCTACATCGCCGCCGTCGTCTTCCTGGGCTTCATGGGGTTCATCTTCATGCGCATCCTTGAGGACTACGCCGGCGCCCCGCAGGACACCTCGCCGGCCATCGCCTTCTTCGGCCTCTTCTTCCTGCCGGTCTGGGTGATGGTCCCGCTCCTCACGATGAAAAGCATCGCCGAGGAACGCCGTTCCGGAACCCTGGAGACGCTGCTCACCGCCCCGGTGAACTCCGCGGAGGTTGTCCTCGCCAAGTTCGCCGCCTCCTACGTGCTCTATCTGCTCCAGTGGCTCTCCACCCTGGGCTTCGTCTTTGTCCTCCACCGGTTCGCCCGCGACCCGCGCCTGCTCGATCTCGGGCCGCTCCTCGGCGGCTACCTCTTCATCGCCGTGAGCGGCCTGCTCTACATCGCCATCGGCACCCTCGCCAGCGCGCTGGTCCGCTCGCAGGCCGTCGCCGGCATCGGCTCCTTCGCGGTCATCTTCGCGCTCACCCTCGGCCTCAAGCTGCTCGGCGGCATCACCCTGCTCCAGCAGGACAACCTCGGCGGCATGCGCGACACCCTTTCCGCCATCGACGTCTTCCGCCACCTCGAGGACTTCACCAGCGGCGTGGTCGACACCCGCCAGGTCGTCATCTACCTCACCGGCACCGCCCTCGCGCTGATCCTCAGCATCCTCGGCGTCGAAGCCAAAATCCTGCGCAGCTGACATGCACTGGCCCGACAGCTTCCAAGCCAACCGCCGGCTCCGCACCGCCAACCTGGTGCTGCAGGCGATCCTCTTCCTCACGCTCTTCGGCGGGATCAACTACCTGGCGCTGCGCTACTCCTGGCGCTTCGACCTCACGCGCAACCGCTTCTTCTCCCTCTCCGCCGAGACCCGCTCCTACCTCGACCAGCTCAAGGAGCCCGTCCACATCGTCGTCGCCTACGACACCCAGCCCGACAACGACGACATCGCCCAGGCCAAGCGCGACGTGAACAGCCTCGTGCGGGAATACGTCTTCGCCGCCCGCGCCAGCGGCCGCCCCGCGATCACCACCGAGGAGCTCGACGTCTACCAGCAGACCCGCCGCGCCGCCAGCCTCGGCATCACCGGCAAGAACGTCGTCGTCTTCGTCTGCGGCGAGCGCCGCCGCTACGTCTCCCCCGCCGACCTCTACGTGATCGAGAACAAGGAGAAGCGCGCCTTCATCGGCGAACGCGCCTTCACCGCCGCCATCCTCGACGTCACCGCCGCCGCCAAGCAGAAACTCTATTTCCTCGTCGGCCACGGCGAGATGGAACCGGGCTCGCTCGCCGCCGACCGCGGTCTCTCCCAGCTGCGCGACGAACTGCGCGTCCGCAACTTCGACCTCGAGACCCTCGACCTCGTCAAGACCCGCCGCATCCCCGACGATGCCGCGCTGCTCCTGGCCATCGGCCCGCGCACGCCCTACCTGCCCGAGGAACAGGACAAGCTCCGCGAGTTCCTCACCGCCAAGTCCGGCCGCCTCATCGTCGCCCTTGAGCCGACGAACAACCCCAACCACGGCCTCGACCAACTCCTGAAGGACTGGGGGATCCGCGCCGAGGACGCCCTGCTCATCGAGCCCGAGGCGGCCCAACGCGCCGAAGGCGGCGACATCATCTTCAGCGCCTTCGCCCAGCACCCCATCACCCGCATCTTCATCGACAACCAGATCACGACCATGGCCGGCATGGTCCGCGTCGTCCGCCCCGACCCCCTCCGCCCGCTCGACGCCACCATCAAGATCACGCCACTCGTCGCCGCCTCCCCCAACGCCTGGGGCGACCGCACCTGGCGGCACACCAACTCCTGGGAGTACAACGCCGGCACCGACATCAAGGGCCTCGCCAATTCCCCCCTCCCCGTCGTCGTCGTCTCCGAACGCGTCACCGCCGCCGATCTCCCCTTCAGCGTCCGCGGCGGCCGCCTCATCGTCTTCGGCATGGCCGACATGTTCGCCAACAACCGCCTCCTCGACGGCGGCAACCTCGTCCTCGCCCGCAACGCCATCAACTGGGCCACCGAGCGCGACGCCCAGCTCAACATCCCCCCGCGCCCCGTCGCCAAATTCCAGCTCACCCTCAGCCAGACCGAGCTGGGCAAGCTCCGCCTGGGCCTGCTGCTGATCATCCCCGGCGCGGTGGCCCTCCTCGGCCTCTGCGTCTACTGGTCCCGCCGCTCCTGAGATTTTCGATTTCGGATTTCCGATTTCTGATTCCCCCGCGTCGCCCCGCCACAATCAATCGCCGCTCGCTCGCCGCGGCACCCGTAACCACTCCGCCTGCTTCCTGATTTCCTGAGTTCCAGATTTCTGTCCGCCACGATCCGCATTCCGGCCTCGGCCGGCCGAGTGCCAATCGCAAGTCGGCAATCCCAAATCGCAAATTTCCCTCCATGCGCACCAAGGTCACCCTCGTTCTCCTCTTCCTGAACGTCGCGCTGTTCTACTACATCTTCCAGTTCGTCGACATCATCGATCCGAAGGGCCGCTCCGCTGTCGTGCTCCCGCCCCATGTCGCCGCGCTCGACACCATCGAGATCCGCCGGGGCGAGGCCACCCCGATCACCATCCAGAAACGCGGCGACCACTGGTTCCTCGGCGCCCCCTACGACTGGCCGGCCGACCGCAACGCCGTCGACCGCCTCGTCAACGAGCTCACCCTCCTCAAGAGCGAGACCAGCTTCGAAGTCTCCAAGCTCGCCGACACCGGCCAGAAGCTCGCCGACTACGGCCTCGATCCCGCCGCGATCGTCCTCAACCTCGGCGTCGGCGGCCAGAAGTACGTGCTCCGGATCGGCGCCACCACCCAGGTCCAGAACCGCCTCTACGTCCTCGACCCCGACGGTTCGCGCATCCACGTCGTCGGCCGCAGCCTCGTCGAGGCCCTCCAGCTCGGCCCGGACCAGCTGCGCGCCACCGAGCTCGTCGACATCCCCGTGTTCGAGGCCCGCTCGCTCGCGCTCCAGCTCGCCGCCCCCGGCAACCTCCGGGTCCGCCTCGCCCGCAGCGCCCAGCGCTGGATGTTCGAGTCCCCCATCCAGACCCGCGCCGACAAGAATGCCGTCGAGCTCGCCCTCAGCCGCCTCCACGAGCTGCGCGTCGCCGCCTTCATCGACACCCCGGCCGCCCTCACCACCGGCCTCGACAACCCGTCCTACCGCCTCACCGTCGAGGGCAACCAGCGCCGCATCATCCTCCTGCTCGGCGCCCCCGTCGCCACCGAGGCCAAGCCCGGCGTGAGCGTCGCCGAGACTGAGCTGTACGCGAAACTCGAGGACCGGGCCGCCCTCTTCACCGTCAAGGTCTCCGACGCCCTCCTCGACGCCCTCCGCAACGCGCAGACCGAGCTGCGCGACCGCCGCCTGCTCGACTTCGAGCCCGCCCGCCTCACCGCCATCTCCCTCGCCGCCCCCGGCCAGCCCGAGGTCGTCCTCCAGCGCTCCGAGACCGGCACCTGGCAGGTGCTCACCCGCCAGGGTTCCGAGGTCGTCCAACCCCAGCCTGCCGACCCGGCGATCGTCGCACGCCTCATCGACCAGCTCGGCCAGCTCCGGGCCGTCACCTTCCACAGCGACGCCCCCTTCCCGGCCGACCTCGAGCAGTGGGGCTTCAACCGCGCCGAACGCGACGTCGTCCTCAGCCTCACCCCCGAGCCGCCCGCCCAGTCCGCCTCCGCCACCCTCCAGCTCGGAGTGACCACCGGCCCCGAGACCCAGCGCCTCACCTACGCCCGCGTCGCCGACGCCCAGTTCGTCTATCAGGTCGGCTCCGCGATCCTCGACGAACTCCCCGTCGTCGCCCGCCATTTCCGCCTGCGGACCCTGCGCGACCTGCCCCCCGGCGCCCGCATCACCGGCTTGTCGCTCCGCCGCCTCGCCGACAACGCCACCATCTTCGCCCACGCCCTCCCCGCCGGCCAGACGTGGGACGCCGCCCTCGCCGCCGAGAAACCGGAGACGCAGCGCGCCGTCCAGCAGCTGCTCGGCGAGCTCCGCACCCTGCGCGCCGCCGACTTCGTCCGCGACACCTTCTCCGCAACACCCGAGATCAACGGCCAGCCCGAGCCCTGGGCCTACCAGCTCGACACCACGATCGCCCTGAGCGGTGCTGCCGGCGAAGCCGAACGCACGACCACCTCCACGCTGTTCTTGGGCGAACGCCGCGGCGGCTCCTGGCTCCTCGCCGGTTCGGCCGAGTTCAACACCATCTTCCACGCGAGCCAGCCCTTCCTCGATTCCGTCTTCGCGCTCACCTTCGGCCCCCGCGATCCCGGTCCGCCACCGCCCGATGCGGACAACGCGAAGCCCACCGCCACCCCGGCGACCGTTCCGCCACCCGCTCCGGCCCCGCAGCCGTAGGCAACCCGCGCCGGGCAAACTTCCCCGGCCTGATCCGTGGTACCACCGCCACTGGTGCGTGGACGAGGACCACGATTTCGATCACGCCGGCTTCAAGCTGCCGCCGGTGTCGTTCCTGTCACCCGAAACCGGCGACACCGACCCGCGAGAAGGCCCCCAATGCCAGGTGGTTCGCCCGCTTGCGCGCGCCCCATCTGGCGAATCCCCGAGAAACACCGTTCCCCCCACTGAACACTATCCCCAGGCCAACGGGGCCCAACGGCCCCTCTTCCCCCTATCCACCACCCCCGGGCAAACCTGGCATCCCCTGCGACCGAGAATCCAGTTACCCATCAGCAAAACAACGCCGCGGGAGCCAGCCGACACCCGGTTCAGCGCCCCACCGGCAATGGAGATGCCGTGGCACGGTCGGCC
>JAEXPG010000500.1 GCA_023447015.1 Verrucomicrobiota bacterium | reverse complement strand
GTACTCGAAGGTGCGGGTGAAGGTGCGTCGCTTCAGGTCGACCGTGATCAGCGAGTTCTGGCTCCAGCCCCAGGTGCTCACGCCCCCTTCCGGAAGCGCGATGTTCCAATAGTCGTAGATGCTGACGCCATTGGACAGATAGTGCCGGATCAACGACCACGTGTAGCGGGCATAGCGCCAATCGTTCCGCCCATCGCCGCATTCCTGCTCCGATTGCACCAGCCGGAGTTCAGGGTGATCGCGATGCACGAAAGGGATCGCAGCCTTGCCGGCCCACTGGAATGCCGCTCCCTTGATCCAGGGTCGCGCGGCCGGATCCTGGTAGACCTCCTCAAACATGGTGGGAGACGGCCGTTCGATCGTGCCGAGGTAGATCTCCACGCCTGAACCGTCGAGCGCCTTGCCCAAGTAGGGCAGGAAGCGCGCCAGTCCCTTTGTCGTCCAGCAGCAGCTTGGAAACGTCTGCGCTGAATTGAACTCGTTCTGCGGCGTCACGAACGTGATCGGCAGGCCGTGCTTCGCCCAACCGTCCACAAACTTCCGGAAGTATTGCGCGTACGCCTCGAGATACTTCGGCTCCTGGATGAACAGGTCCTCTCCTTCCCGGCCGACCTGATCGGGCCGCAGGCCGTTTGGCGGTTGGTCCGGCCGCGGCAGCGCCATCGCGTAATGGCGATTGCGCTTCATCCAGGTGGGCGGAGACCAGGGCGAGGCCCAGAGCCGCAGGTCCGGTTGCAGCGCTTTCGCCGCGAGCGCGAACGGAATCTGCGCCTGCTCATCGCGCGCGAGGGAGAAGTCGCGCAACGCGAAATCGCCCTCCGTCTCATCGTACGAGTACCAATCCCGGGCGAAATCGTTCGCGCCGATCGGCACGCGGCAGAACGACAGGCCGAGCCCTTCGCCCGGGGCGAAGAGTTCGCGCATCACCGTGGCCCGATCCGCTTCGGCCAGAGCGCTGAGCGCAGACCAGCCCAGCTCGTTGAAGCACGCGCCGAATCCCTCGATGGTCTGATACTCGGTCCCGAGGTTGACGGAAAAGTCGGCTGCCTGTCCCGACCCGGCGCTTCCGACCACCACCTCGGCGGAACGGTCCCGCCAAGGCGCAGCGGCGGTCGTGGTGATCCAGCGCAGATTCGGCTCCGAGCGTGGGGACTCCGCGCCGGCGCCAGCCGCGCTCAGAAGGGCAACGATACTAGTCATGCAATTGCGAAGGTTGAACATCATGGGGCCGGATTGAGAAGGTCAGGCTTGGGACATTGTGGTCGCCGGAGCGGCGATGGGAGGGGCGGATCGGGAAGGGCCAACGCGGAGCCGGATCGAGCTTGGCCTTCGGCCGCCGAAACCGGGATGGCGGGGTTCACGGCGGGCAGCGTACCGGCGGGTCCGATGCGGGCAAGGGAGGAGTGGGCAGAGGAGGTGCAAGGTTGCAGGTGACAGGTGTATGACGGGCCCCAGGAGGCGCGGGGCCGTGATAGTTTCCCGCCCGCACTGGCGTGCGCTCGTCCACCGCCACCTCACCGTCGGCACCGCCACTTTCCGGAGCCGCGAGCATCGCGACGGCACCCTCTGGTTGCACTTAGGCCAGGCCACCGTCGTCTACGCCATCGCCCCCACGTCGATCACCGTTCCGCCCGACGTCACCGCCGTGCACGACCGGGAAGGCCATGCCCTCTCCGTCCGCCCCGGCGAGGCGATGGAGGTTACCGGCCGGCCGGCCAACCTCAGCCGCTGACCGCCAGAGTGCCTGATGCTCGTGCAAGCAGGGCAAAACGCGAAATATGACCCGGTCTGGCCCGGCGTCGGCGACACCCATCGCGCCAAACGTACCTCGCACTCTTCACCGAGTCTCCGGATAACGCTGGATAAACTTGGCTTTGCGGGCCTCGAGCTCCTTGAGTTGCGCTTTCAAACCGGAGACCTCGCCAGCCAATTTCGTCGCGGCCCCTCTGACTTTCACCTCGTCATATCGGCTCAATGGCGACGTTCTCACCTGATCAGCCAGCCCGATGGCCGACTGATCCCGGCCGACCATGCTGCTCAGCCGCCTGTGCGAAAGCTCGTAGGCGGAAATGATGAATTCGCGCACAGTCGCGTGGTTGATCCGAGCCCACGCTTTCTTCACATCCTCCTCCGACATGAGACCTGCGGGAGGATCCATGACGACGACCGCGTACTTGAACTCGGCCTGGAGGTCTTCCGGCATACGACGGAGATTCTTGTCACGCCAGGCCGCCAACTCGCTGGAACTCTCGGCCGAAATTCGCATCTCCACCGGATGTTTCGGCTGGCAGCCGAGCAGCATCGACAAAGAGAAGAAGATCAGGATGGGCCGGAGATGTCTCATATGGTTGAGGATGGCATGGTGGTTTCTTGGGGATCGCGGTGCTCGTGGCTCGGGGTCGTTCGCACAAGCAAGTCTCAACAGGAAGGTTGATCGCTCCAGTGTGAGGCGGATCAATGGGAGCGTATGGAAGTTCAAGCGTTGCACAGGGGCAGCTTCGAGCACGCCGAGCGCTGCGGAACAGCGCACTGGGCCATGGCGCAGCCGGGTTGAGCTTGGCCTTCGGCCGCGGAAACCGGAGTGGCGGGGTTCACGGCCGGGCAGCGTACCGGTGGGTCCGATGCGGGCAAGGGGGAAGCGGAAGGAGCGAGGAGTGAGTAGCGAGCAGGCGGCACTTCCGGATCAGTGTCGATCAGTGTGCATCAGTGGTTCCCCTTCCGCCTGACGACGTCGGTTCTCTGCCGGCTTTGCGTTCTTTCCGGCAAAATCCATCCGGCTCCGATGCCTTCTCTGTGTTCTCCTCCCCCTCTGTGACCTCTGTGACATGCCGACTACCGGTATCAGTGTGCATCAGTGGTTCCACTCCCGTCCTCCGCCAAGCCGCGGCTCACCGGGGACGGTTCGCCCTACCTTCGCCTTCCGTTCCAGCTTTCCTGATTTCCACATTCCCATCCGTCCTCCACGTCCCTGTGCCTTTGCGCGAGACCATCCGATCCTCCGGGGTCACCGCCCCCGGCTACAGCCGAACCGCGGTGCACCGGGACTTCTCCGTTCAGCCGAGCAGACGTTTCGACCGCTCATCGCCTCGCAGCGCAGCGGAAGCTTTCCGTTCCCGATTTCCACATCCCTCTGCCATGCGCCGCGCCTCCGCGGGAGGAACCACCGAGCCGCCAGGGTCGCCGCCCCCGCTTACAGCCCGTCTCGCCAAGGATTGCCCCGCCCGCCGTTCCTTCGTTCTCTTCGTTACCTTCTGTCGTCCGTCCTCCGCCCTCCGTCTTCCGCCTTCCGTCTTCTGTCCTCCGCCCTCCGTCTTCCGTCCTCCGTCCTCCGCCCTCCTCCGTCCGCCCTCCGTCCCGCACCGATGAGCTTCCCTCCGAAAAGCGACCTCTGGCATGTCGGCCTCGCACCGGCGCCGCTCGCGAGCTTCCTCCAGCCCGCCAGCCTGCCCGCCCTGCACGACCGCATCGTCTGGCTGCCCGACCCCGGCCCGTGGCGTTACCTCGCCGACCCCTTCGGCGTGCGCCGCGGCGACACCACCCACGTCTTCGTCGAGGCCTACGACTACCGCACGAAGCACGCCGTCATCGAGCACCACGCCTTCAACGCCGCCCTCGTCTGGCAGGGCCGCGCCGTCGCGCTCGAGCAACCCGTCCACCTCTCCTACCCGTTCCTCCTCGAACACGCCGGCGAGACATTCATGGTGCCCGAGAGCTGCCGCGCCGGCGAGGTCGCCCTCTACCGCCCGCGCCAATTTCCCTTCGGCTGGGAGAAGGAAACCGTCCTCCTGCGCAATCTCCCCGCCGCCGACGCGACGCCGGTCTTCCATGACGGACGCTGGTGGCTGTTCTTCACCATGGTCGGCGAACGCGGCCGCGACCGCCGCGAACTCCACGCCGCCTACGCCGACGCCCTCACCGGCCCCTGGCGCATCCACGAACAGAAGCCCGTCCTCGTCGACGCCTGCGGCGCGCGCCCCGGCGGCACGCCCTTCACCGACGCCACCGGCGCGCTCATCCTCCCCGTGCAGGACTGCAGCCGCACCTACGGCGGCGCCACGCGTTTCCTGCGCTTCACGCAGCTCGACCCGCGCGAAATCCGCTGCGAGCGGCTCCCGGTCGCCGTCACCGGCGAGCTGTTGTCGCCGCGGCATCCCGACGGCTGCCACACCCTCTCGGCCTGCGGCGACCTCACGCTCTTCGACGTGAAACGCGTCACCCGCTCGCTCGGCCGCTACACGATCGACCTCCAGCGCCAGCTCCGCCGCCGCTTCGGGAAGAAACAAGCCCGATAGGTCACAGAGGCCACGGAGGCGGAGGAGGACACAGAGGACGAGCAGGGGAACCTGCGCCGCTCCGCCTTCGGGCAGCGGCAAACCTATCGACCACGGATTGCACTGATTTCCACGGATCTGACACTCCGGAATCCGTGCCCATCCGTGAGATCCGTGGTTCAAATTCCGGTGCCCGAAACTCCGTGCCCTCATCCCCTCCGTGTCCTCGGTGACGTTCCGGGAAATCTGCTTTCAACCACCGGCTCCGACTACCGCCCCGCGTTTCGCGGCGATGAGCCGGTCGAACAGCGCCTCGTACTCGGCCGCCATCCGCTCCACGCCGAAACCCGTGCTCGCGTAGTCGGCGCCTGCGGCCGCGCGGCTCGCGCCGTCCGGACCGAGCGCCGCGGCGATCGCGCCGGCGAACGCCGCCGCGTCGCCCGTCGTCGCCAACCAGCCGGTGCGGCCGTCCTCGATCAACTCCTCGACGCCCGGCGCGCGCGAACCGACCACCGCGCAACCCGCGGCCATCGCCTCGATCACGACCAAGCCGAAGCCCTCGCGGCGCGTGCTCATCACCGCCACCTGGTGCTGGCGGAAGACCTCCGGCAGATCGCTGCGTTGCCCGAGAAATTCGACGAGATCGTCAAGCCCGAGTCGGCGCACGAGCCACTGCGCGCGCCAGCGCTCCAGCTTCTTGCCGCCGCCGGCGAGACGCACCCGCACCGGCGTGCCGCGGTCGCGCAGCAGCGCCGCCGCGCGGATCAGCGTGCGCTGGTCCTTCGGCTGACCGAACCGCGCCGCCATCACCACCGCCCGCTCGCGTTCGGCCCACGGCTTCGGTTGCGCGGCCATGAACCGGTCGACGCGCACGCCGTTGTAGACGACATGCAGTTTCTCCGCGGGGAAACCCAGCTCGCGCAACCGCTCGACCACGCCGCGCGACACGCCGACGATCGCGTCGGTCCGCGCCGCCAGCCGGCGCGAGCGCCAGAGGTGGAGCCACTTGTAGCGCTCGTGCGCATGCTCGGCCTGCACGACCACCGGCACGCCTTCCGCGATCGCGACCATGCGCCCCCAGATGTGCTCGCTGTAACCGTGCGCGACGAACACGTCGGGCCGGAACTCGCGGATGATCGCGCGCAGCTCGGCCATCGTGCGCCACTTCGGGCGCGGACTCACCTCGCGAAACGCCACGCCGCTCGCCGCCAGATCGCGGCGGAACGCCTCGCCGAGCGGCTTGCCGCGTTTGCGCCGGTAGACGATCAGCGGCTCGTACGCCCCGCGCGCCGCGTGGCCCTGCGCGAGGTCGGTGAGCACGCGCGTCACGCCCTTGCCGCCGCCGCTGCCAAAGTGGATGACGCGCAGCTTCGCCATGCGTTCAGCCATTCGCCGCCGCCTTGGCGCCGCCCCACTCCGCGAACATCCGCGCGTACACGGCCTCGATGCCGGCGGCTTCGCGCTCGATGGAGAAATTGGTGATCACGTGCTCGCGGCCGACGCGGCCCATCGCGGCGGCGCGCTCCGGATCAGCCATCAGCTCGCCGATGCGGCGCTGGAGCGTCGCCATGTCGTCGACGTCGCACAGGAAACCCGTTTCGCCCTCGCGGAGGAGGTGCATCGCCGCGCCGACGCGCGGGGCCACGACCGGCGCGCCGCTGGCCATCGCCGCGGCGGGCACGAGCCCGAAGCCCTCCCAGCGCTGCGGACCGACGACGATGGTCATCCGCCGCAGCCACAGCGGCACCTCCTCGGCCGGACGCTCGCCCAGGAACACGATGCGTTTCTCCAGTCCGGCCGCGGCGACCTTCGCCTGCTGCTGCGCGGCGAACTCGCGCTGGTCGAGCGTGACCTGCCCCACCACGACGGCTGTGAATTCTGGATACCGCGGCAGGAGCTCGATCATCGCGTCGACGAAGCGGTCCACGCCCTTCTGCGCCCGCACGCGCCCAAAGACGCCCACGCCGTACCTGCCCGGCAGGCCGGTCGCAGCCCACTCCGCCGCGCGGTCGGCGGCGGGGCGGTAGGTCTCGGTGTTGATGCCGTGCAGGTTCACCACGTGCGGCACCTCGAGGTACGAGCCCGACTCCGGCGAAACCGCGATCACGGCGTCCATCCGGCGCAGGAGAAAACGCGTCCACGCCGAGTGGCGCCGCTGCGCCGCCGAGGTGAAGAGGAGCTTGAGCGGCTGGCGGAGAAACGCCTTGAGCAGCCAGCCGGCGAGCATCTCGTTGTTGCGCCGCGCGTGCCAGATCCGGCCCGGCCGGCCCGGCGGACGGCTCCAGCCCTTGGTGAGCACGGAACCCCACGTGACCTTCGGCCAGTGCGCGGGCAGCTTCGGCCCCAGCGCCGCGATCGGCAGGCGCTTCGCATGGACCGGCAACAACGCGGCCACGGTCGAAGTCACCCCGCTGTAGCGGTACTTCATGCTGGCGGCGATCACCTCGGTGGTGCGCAGGTCGCGGATGTTGTTCTCCATGCGGGAAAAGTCCCGTCACGGAACACACCCCGGGCGCCGAGCGCCAACACTTTCTGGGGCGGCGCCATTCTCGGAACCCCACGATCCTGCGGCCGGACCGAAGACGGAGCGGACCGCAGTACCGGAACGCCGGCGCGGCCCCTACACCGTCACCTGCTCGACGATCTCCAGGCCGTAGCCCTCGAGCCCGACGACATGCTTGGTCGCCGAGCCGGACAACAGCCGGATCTTCCGCAGGCCCAGCGCCACCAGAACCTGCGCCCCGATGCCGTAGTCGCGCAGGCCCATCGGCGGCGGCTGGCCGAGCGTCACCGCCGGGTCGGTGGCGGAGGCGCCGAGCGTCAGGCCGCGCTGCATGTAGAGCACCACGCCCTGTTTCGCCGCCGCGATGCGGCGCAGGGACTCCGTGAGCGAGTGGTAGCCGGTCAGCCCCTCCCCGCGGAAAACGTCGCTGAGCACGTTCTCGCTCTGCACGCGGACCAGCGTGGGTTCCGCGCCGAGCGCGCCCATCGTGAAGGCGAGGTGCTCGCGGCCGTCGAGCTTGCTGCGGAAGACGTGCAGGTCGAACCGGCCAAACTCCGACGCGAAGGGGCGGGTGGCGATCTTCTCGACCAGGGGCTCGCGGCGATGGCGGTACTCGATCAGCTGCGCGATCGACACGAGCACCAGCCCGTGGCGTTTCTTGAACTCGACCAACTGCGGCAACCGCGCGCAGGAGCCGTCCTCGTTGAGGATCTCGCAGATCACCGCGGTGGGCTCCAACCCGGCGAGCGACACCAGATCGACCGCGGCCTCCGTGTGGCCGGCGCGTTCGAGCACGCCACCGGGCCGGGCCTGCAGGGGGAAGATGTGCCCGGGGCGCACCAGCTCGTCGGGCCGCGTCGCGGGATTGGCGAGCAGCTGGATCGTGCGGGTGCGGTCGTAGGCGCTGATGCCCGTGGTCACGCCCTCGGCGGCGTCGACCGACACGGTGAACGCCGTGCGCAGCGTCTCCCGGTTCTCGCGGACCATCTGCTCGATCCCGAGCCGCTTGAGATGGTGGCCGGTGGTCGGCACGCAGATGAGCCCGCCGGCATGGCGGATCATCATGTTGACCATCTCGACGGTGGCCTTGCCGGCGGCCATCACCAGATCGCCCTCGTTCTCCCGGTCCTCGTCGTCGGTGACAATGATGAGTCGGCCCTCGGCGATCGCGCGGATGGCGTCCTCGACGGTGTCGAAATGCGAGTGGTGTTCGGCAGTGCTCATGCTCGGCGGGAGGCCGAGCCTGCTCCGGCCGCCGCCGCTGTCAACCGCCCCTCCGGGGAAGGTGCGCGCCGGCACCCGGCGTAGCGGTGTCGGGATCATCGCGTAGCCGGCGGGCCACCCCGACGGCTCGGTCACCAGGCAAGATCAGGACCGACACCTCCCGCGCACCGCCTCCAGAACGGCCGCTTCTTCCCTCGGCCGCGCCGGCGGCGCCGGCCATCACGCCGTTGACACTACGCCGTCCTGCGGGAATAAAGGCCGCGCTTTCCTCCCACGCAGTTCGGCCGCTTCCCCGGCCGATTCTTTCATCGTTCCTCAACCCTCCAAACAGCGATGCCTGCGAAATCCAAAGCCAAGAAACCGGCCGCCAAGAAGGCGCCGGCCCCCCAGAAGAAAAGCGCCGCCAAGGCCCCGAAACACGTCTACCTGTTCGGCGCCGGCAAGGCCGTCGGCGACGGCACCATGCGGCCCCTTCTCGGCGGCAAGGGCGCCAACCTCCACGAGATGACCCGCATCGGTCTGCCCGTGCCGCCCGGCTTCACCATCACCACCGAGGTCTGCACCTACTACTACGCCAACAAGCGCACCTACCCGAAGGAGCTCCAGTCCCAGATGGAGGCGGGCATCGCCAACATGGAGCGGATCATGGGCAAGAAGTTCGGCGACACCGCCGGCATGCCCCTCCTCGTCTCCGTCCGCTCCGGAGCGCGCGACTCGATGCCCGGGATGATGGATACGATCCTCAACCTCGGTCTCAACGACCAGACCGTGCTCGCCCTCGAGAAGGCGACCGGCAACCCGCGCTTCGCCTGGGACTGCTACCGGCGCTTCATCCAGATGTACGGCGACGTCGTCCTCGGCGTGCAGAAGCGCGCCGGCGAGGACCACGAGCCGTTCGAGACCGTCATCCACGCGCTGAAGGAGGAACGTCACGAGGCGGAGATCGAGGACTCGAAGCTCACCGCCGAGGACCAGCAGGAACTCGTGCGCCGGTTCAAGGCCCTCGTGAAGGACCGCACCGGGAAGGATTTCCCGAACGACCCGTGGGACCAGCTGCGCGGCGCCGCCGGCGCCGGCTTCGGCTCCTGGATGAACGACCGCGCCATCGTCTACCGCCGCAAGTACAACATCCCCACCGAATGGGGCACCGCGGTGAACGTCCAGGCCATGGTCTTCGGCAACACCGGCGACCGCTCCGGCTCCGGCGTCGCCTTCACCCGCAACCCCGCCAACGGCGCCAACGAGTTCTACGGCGAGTTCCTCATCAACGCCCAGGGCGAGGACGTCGTCGCCGGCGTTCGCACCCCCGAGCCCGTCCTCCAGCTCAAGAACCACCTGCCGGAAGCCTATGCGCAGCTCCTCAAGGTCCGCGCCATCCTCGAGAAGCATTTCAAGGACGTGCAGGACATCGAGTTCACCATCCAGGACGGCAAACTCTTCATGCTCCAGACGCGCAACGGCAAGCGCACCGCCGCCGCCGCGCTCAAGTTCTCCCTCGATATGGTGAAGGAGAAACTCATCGACTGGCAGACCGCCATCCTCCGCAACCCGGCCGACCAGCTCGACCAGCTCCTCGCCCCGATCTTCGACCTCGCCGAGGTGCAGAAGGCCGCCGTCATCGCCACCGGCCTGCCCGCCGGCCCCGGCGCCGCCACCGGCCGCATCTACTTCAACGCCGACCGCGCCGTCGAGGCCCACGAGCGCGGCGAGAAGGTGCTGCTCGTGCGCATCGAGACCTCGCCCGAGGACCTGCGCGGCATGATCGCCGCCGAGGGCATCCTCACGGCCCGCGGGGGCGTCTCCTCGCACGCCGCCCTCGTCGCCCGCCAGATGGGCAAGGTCTGCGTGTGCGGCGCCGCCGCCGTGCAGATCGACTACGACAAGAAGTTCGCCACCATCGCCGACCAGAACTTCGCCGAGGGCGACTTCCTCTCGATCGACGGCACCTCCGGCAAGGGCTACGCTGGTCAGATCAAGACCGCTCCTTCCGAGATCATCGCGGGCCTGCTCCACAACGACCCTGCGGCCAAGGCCACCGAGAAGTTCCGGAACTACGCGCAGCTCATGAAATGGTGCGCGCAGGTCACCAAGCTCCAGGTCCGCACCAACGCCGACACCCCCGAGCAGGCGCAGAACGCCATGGCCTTCGGCGCCACCGGCATCGGCCTCACTCGCACCGAGCACATGTTCTTCGAGGGCAACCGCATCGACGCCATGCGCGAGATGATCCTCGCCGACACCGTCGGCGCCCGCCAGGCCGCGCTCGCCAAGATCCTCCCCTACCAGCGCGGCGACTTCCTTGGCATCTTCAAGGCGCTGAAGGGCTTCCCGGCCACGATCCGTTTCCTCGATCCGCCGCTCCACGAGTTCCTCCCCAGCTCGAAGGAGCAGCAGATGGACCTCGCCCGGAAGCTCAACATCCCGGTCGAGAAGATCATGGCCCGCGTGCGCGAGCTCCATGAGTTCAACCCGA
>JAEXPG010000488.1 GCA_023447015.1 Verrucomicrobiota bacterium | reverse complement strand
CTACAAGATCCTCGGGGTGGGCTCGATCGGGCTGGGGGGGCTGCGTGCCGCGCCCTCGATCGGCGCGGTCCTGATGGCGCTGTGGCTCACGCACAGCCGTCCGATGCGGCGCCCGGGACTGACGATGCTCTGGGCCGTGGCCGGCTTCGGCGTTGTGATCACCGTCTTCGGGCTGTCGCGCTGGTACTGGCTGTCGTTCGCGATGCTGCTGCTCTCCGGCTGCCTCGACAACGTGAGCGTGGTGGTGCGGCAGTCGCTGGTGCAGCTGCTCACGCCCGACCACCTGCGCGGGCGGGTGACGGCGGTGAACCAGATCTTCATCATCTCCTCGAACGAGCTCGGCTCGTTCCGCGCGGGGTCGATGGCCGGCATGTTCGGCCCGGTCGTGGCGGCGGTGGCCGGCGGCGTGGGCACGGTGCTGGTCGTGCTCGGCGCAGGCGCGCTGTTCCCCCAGCTCGCCCGCCTTGGGCGTCTCCACGAGCTGAAGCCGCGGGAGTAGGGGCGATGGCGTGACGGGGTGGTAAAACGGTTGACTTGCGCCGGCCATGCTGCGGCCCTGCCGGCGTGGCTTCCCAGCACCGAACCCCTCGTGCCCCGGATTCTTCCATTCTGCGGCGGTGTGCGCGCGCCGCGCTGGCGCTCACGGCGGCCCTCTGGCTGTGGTGTCCGGCCTCTGCCGGCGATGCGCGCGGCGTGGCACCGGCCCAGCCCTCCATGCGCACGGCCGCTGTCACCTCCCTTGATCGTGACTGGGAGTTCCGGCGCGGCGATGCCGGCGCGGACTGGACGCGTGTCGACCTGCCACACAGTCCGTTTGTCGCCGACCTTGACGGTCGCGACCACTGGTTCGGCCTCTGCGAGTACCGCCGCCGGATCCAGGCCCCCCGTCCGGAGCGGCGCGAGCGCCGGGTGCTCCACGTCGGCGCGGCGATGCACACGGCGACCGTGCTGCTCGACGGGCGCGAGCTCGCCCGCCACGAGGGCGGCTACCTGCCGTTCGAGGTCGACCTGACCGACGCGCTCGCCGACGGCACCGCGCACACGCTCGTGCTCCGGCTCGACAATCGCGAGAACGCCGACGTGCCTCCGGGCAAGCCCTACGCCGAGCTCGACTTCTGCTGGTATGGCGGGCTCTACCGCGGGGTCGAGCTGCGCACCTTGCCGGCGCTGCACCTCACCGAAGCGGTCTCGGCGGGCGAGGTCGGCGGCGGTGGCGTTCTCCTCCGCACGCTGGCGGCCGATGCGGCGAGCGCGACCGTCGCGGCCAAGGTCCACGTGCGCAACGCGGACGCGAGCGCGCGCCGCTTCCGCGTGCAGGTGGCACTGGTGCGGGACGGTCACGTCGTCGCGTCGGTGTTGTCCGGCGAGCACGAGTTGGCGCCGGGCGCCGCCACGCACATCGAACAGGAGCTGACGCTCGCCAAGCCGGCGCTCTGGAGCCCGGCGTCGCCCGCGTTGCACCAGGCGGTCGTCTCGATCCTCGATGGCGACGCCGTCGTCGACGAGCGCACCCTGCGCTACGGCGTGCGGCGCTTCGGCTTCAGCCGGTCCGGCGGTTTCACCGTCAACGGCGAACGGCGGCGCCTGCGCGGCACGAACCGCCACCAGGAGTTTCCGCGCGTGGGCTACGCGATGCCGCGCGCGGCGCAGTGGCGCGATGCGCGCCGGATCAAGGAGGCGGGTTTCGACTACGTGCGGCTCTCGCACTACCCCCAGTCGCCCGACTTCCTGGAGGCCTGCGACGAACTCGGCATCGTGGTGATGAACGCGATCCCCGGCTGGCAGTTCTGCGGCGGCGAGAAGTTCCAGGACGCCTGCGTCGAGAACGCCCGCCAGCTTGTGCGCCGCGACCGCAACCATGCCTGCGTCGCGCTCTGGGAGCTCTCGCTCAACGAGACGCAGATGAGCGAGGCGTTCCTGGCGCGGCTCCACGCCGCGGGCCACGAGGAGTATCCCGGCGACCAGATGTTCACCTGCGGCTGGATGGATCGCTACGACGTGTTCATCCACTCGCGCCAGCATGGCCAGATCCACACCTGGCGGAATGGTGACAAGGCGCTCGTGGTCGCCGAGTACGGCGACTGGGAGTTCTACGCGGCCAACGAGGGCTTCGACCAGACCACCGGCGCCGGTGTGCTCGCGGCGTGGGCGAACAGCCGGCATTTCCGCGGCGAGGGCGAGCGCGCGCTGCGGCAGCAGGCGCTCAACCACCTCGTCGCCCTCGACGACACCCTGGCCTCGCCGGCGGTCTTCGACGGCCAGTGGGCGGTCTTCGACTACGCGCGCGGCTACCATCCGGTGCGCGCGGCGTGCGGGGTGATGGACCTCTTCCGGCTGCCGAAGTTCTCGTACCATTTCTACCGCAGCCAGCGCGACGCGACGGAGACCGGCGGCGGCTGGACCGGCGGACCGATGGTGTTCATCGCCTCGCACTGGACCCGGTCCTCCGACCTGCGCGTGCCCGTCTTCGGCAACTGCGAGGAGGTGGAACTCGCGCTCAACGGACGGTCCCTCGGCCGCCGGAAGCCCGACCGCACCTGGCAGACGCAGCATCTGCCCCATCCGCCGTTCGTCTTCGACCTCCCGTGCTTCGAGGCCGGCGAACTCGTCGCGATCGGCCGGATCGGCGGGCGCGAGGTGGCGCGGCATGTGGTGCACACTCCGGCGGCGGCGGCGCGGCTCGAGGTGGTTGCCGACACGGTCGACGTGCCGGCAGCGCCGGGCGAGGGCGATGTCCTTGCTGTGCACGCCCGCGTCGTCGACGCCCACGGCACGCTCTGCGTCGGGGCCGAACCGGAGGTGACGTTCGCGGCGACCGGGGGCGCCGAGATCGTGGGCCGCGCGACGGTCGGCGCCGAAGCCGGCATCGCCTCGGTCGTGGTACGCCTTCCTCCCGGAGTCGCAGCCTGGCGCGTCACCGCCACGGCGGAAGGCCTCACCTCCGGCGCGGGCGGCCGCTGAGCGGCGCGCCGGCCTGACGGTCCACGTGATGGCGGAGACCGGACGGCCGCAATCACACGTATTTCGCGATTTCTGCCTGTCCGCAGGATTGACAGGCCGGGGTGGAGGATGTCGGCTCGGCCCCGAATTCGAGCGCTGCCGGTGGAGCGGCAGTGCGCAACCCTGAATCCAAACCGGTGTGATGAGGACGAATCTGTTCGTGTGGGAGAGCCGTGCGCGTCTGTGCCTCGGCCTGTTGTTGCTGCTGCCCTGTGCCGCCACGGCGGTGAGCCACCGCCACGATGCGGCGGGGCGGCTGACGTGGTCGGTCCAAGCCGGCGGGCAGGCGACGCATTTCGCCTACGATGAGGCGGGCAACATCACGGCGATCGCGGTGGTGACGCCGGCGCAGGACTCCGACGCCGACGGGCTGCCGGACACGTGGGAAGTCCGTTTCGGCGCGGATGCGACGGGGCGCACGGCGACGGCGGACCCGGATCGCGACGGCCTGATCGACCTGCAGGAGTTCGCCTTCGCGCGGCTGCCGGAACGGCCGGACGGGGGCGGGATCACGCCGGTCTCCCTCGATTCGACCGCCGGCGGCACGCGGCTCACGTTGCGCTATCTGCGGCCGGTGCAGGGCACGGCCACGCTCAACTACATCGCGGAGATCTCCAGCGACATGAAGACATGGAGTGCGGCCGCGAGCGAGGTCGAGTCGCTTACGCCGGTCGACCAGGGCAACGGTCTTGAGCAGGTGACCGTGCGCGCCAAGGCGGCGACGGGGAGCACGTCCCGGCTCTTCCTGCGCATCCGGATCGAGAAACGCTGAAGCAACGCCGACCCAGTCATGAAGCTTTCCCTCAATGTTCTCCGCTTGCTTGCGGGCCTCGCCATTTTCTCCAACGCACTTCTGGCCGGCGGTCCGCCGCCGGTCGATCCGACCGGTCCGGTGACCGCCAAGGGCTCGGTGTCTCCCATCCACGCAAACGGCAACTTCGTGCTGCCCGCTGCGCGCACGGTCAAGCCGGCGGCGCTCGCCCAGCAGCGCGCGGCGCAGGCCGCCGTCGCCATGCCGGCCGGACCGCAGGCGCTCGCCGCCGAACCGGCCCCGGCCTCGCTCGCGGACTACCCGCAGGACCTGCAGAACATCGTGCGGGCCTGTGGCGGGGAT
>JAEXPG010000446.1 GCA_023447015.1 Verrucomicrobiota bacterium | reverse complement strand
GTCGTTGGCTGATGGTCCGCCACAGCGAGCACACCGCGCTCAGGGCCCGGTTCCTCTTCTCCGACATCGACCTGACCTCCGACAAGACGATCACCTGCGACGAATACTGGGAGTACCAGGGTGCCCGCCGCGAGGAAACTGCCGACGGAGGAACCCAGTCAAAGTGACCCGGGGGTGTCCGCCGCGACCGGGCCTCACCGCACCGCCACGGCCTTGAAGAAAGTGTAGCAGAACACGCCGTCAGGCTCCGCCGTCCGGTAGAGATCGCGCACTCCGGCGGCCCAATCCTCCGGAGACATCAGCTGCTGCGCCAGCGCCGCCTCCCCGACGCCCTCGACCATCGCACTGAACGTCTTCCGCGTGAAGCCGTCCTGCCGCCCCGGGTTCGCGCCGTCAGCATAGACCATCCGCGGCGACACAGCCACCTCGGCAAAACCAGCGGCGGTGAGCATCGGATACAGACGCCGGCCGATGAGCGCGTCGCCGCCGCCGCGCCGCTGGAGCTCGACCAGGCACCCGACCGCCCGCCGCGCATCGGCGCTGTCGGGGTGGAAATAGGCCGAGCCGTGGTCGCCCTCGATCACGGTGAGCGTGCCGCCCGGCTTCAACACTTGGCGAAGTTTCGCGAGCGCGCCGACCGGATCGTCGAGATGCTCGAGGACAAAGCAGACGAACACGTGGTCGAACTGCGCCTCCGCGAACGGCAGCGCGAAGATGTTCGCCTGCTGGAACGCGACGTTGCCGAAGCCGCCCGCCCGCACCTGCCGCTCCGCCTGCGCCAGCGACACCGGCGAGATGTCCACCGAGACGAACTGGGCGAGCGGACTGTTGGCGGCGAGCGTCACCGTCTGAGCCCCGACGCCGCAACCGGCCTCGAGCACGAGGCTGCCGGCGGGGTACCGCGTGTCGCCGTGGAGCAGCTCGGTGAGCGTGGTCGCCTGATCGCGCAACCGCTCGCTCTCGCGGACCGAATAGCCATGGACGTAGTCGGCATTCATCGCGCCGAGCCAGCCAAGTTTCTGCGGTGACGTCAATCGGACCGCCGTCCTCTTCGGCGCCCGTCGCATGCTCACGATAGCGCATGGCCCGACCGCCACCGCTCCGACCGGAAGCAGAACGGCCGCAGCCTCAGCCGCGGACGTTCCATCCAGGAGTCGCCCGAGATGGGTCAGGCGTCCTTGTCGAGGGAGAAGTTCATCGGCATCTCCATGCGGGTGTTCACACGCCGGCCGTTCTTCATCCCGGGGCGGAACTTCCACTTGAGCATCGCCTCGGCCGCCGCCTTGGAAAACTCGGAGGAATCCGAGCGGATGACCTCGACATCCGAGACCTCCCCGCGGCTGTCGACGATGAAGCGGAGCACCACCGTGCCGCTGAGGCCGAGCCGTTTCGCCTCGAACGGATACCGGGGCGCCATGCGGATCGTGGCGACCGGCCGCTTGTCGAGGTCCTTCTCGCTGAAGATCTCGCCACGCCGGGTGTTCACCGGGCCGCCCGAGTTGCGCGGCACGATCCAGTTCAGCGCGGTGTCGCTCGGCGCCTTGCCGGGGTCGGGCGTGTACGTCGCGACCGCGATCGCGCCAATGTCGGGGTGCCCCATCGGCTCCGGGAGCCGCGACACCTCGCCGACCGACTCGCTGGCGTTCGCCGGATCGTCGACGGTCTTCGTTTCCGGCGTGGTCTCGGGCGGCGGAGGCGGCGGGGGTTCCGGCTCGAGCGCGATGGCATCCCAGATCTTCGGGGCGATGGCCGCGACCTCCGCCGGAGGCTTGCGGGGCGGACGCGGCCGTTCGATGCCGAACAACACCGCCGCATGCAGCGTGGCCGAGAAGGCGATCCCGTAGAAGAAGAACCGTTCGCGCGGCATCCGATAGCCGGCCGACGCGGTCGTCGGCGTCCGTCCAGGCACGCCCGGCAGCATCCGAGCAAGAGAGGCGAGTATGGTGATCATGATTTTGGGGTGGGTTACACCAGGGAAACGCGCCACCGGCGGATTTCTTAGGAAAGATTCTCGCCGCCGTTCCGATCCTCGCGTCGCGCCACCGGCGCCGCTGGTGCAAACAAGACCGCCGCGGTCGAAACCGCGGCGGTCGTCCCCCAACACCGGCCTGGCTGCACTCAGGCGCTCTTCTCGAGCGCGAAGCTCATCGGAATCTCCATCAACGTATCCACCTTTCGGCGATTCTTGAGGCCGGGCTTGAACTTCCATTTCAGCAACGCCTCGGTCGCGGCCTTGCCGAATTCCGCATAGTCCGCCCGGACCACCTCGACCTCCGCGACGTTGCCGCGGGCGTCGACCACGAAGCGCAGGACCGCCGTGCCGCCCAGCCCGAGCCGCTTCGCCTCGGCCGGATAGCGCGGCGACACCCGGGTGGTCACCACCGGCACCTCGTCGAGATCCTCGATCGGGATCGGACCGCCGGTGGCACGCAACCCGGCTCCGGAATCCTTCGGCACCACCCAGTCGCCCCCGGTCGTCCGCGGCCGCACGGCCGGCACATACCGATCGATGTTGATCACAATGGCATGGTCCGAGGGTTCGCTGAACCGTTCGGCGATCGTGGCCCGAGTGCGGCCGGAGTCGGCATTCTCCGTGTTCTCCGCCGTCTTGGCGGCCTCCGCCTTGGGTGGCGGCGGAACGATCTTCTCCAGATCGACGCGGAACGGATCGACACGCGGGGGCACGGAATCATCCAGACGCACCATGGTGCCGCCATCGCGATGGAGCGGGGTGTTGAACCCCAACAACACCGCGGCATGCACCGCGGCCGAGAGTCCGATGCCGTAGAAGAAGAATCGTTCGTGCGGCATCCGGTAGCCGGCCGACGAGACCGTCGCCGCGCGACCGAACAGACCGGGGAGGAGGCGGGGAAGGAGAGCGATTTTTGTGGTCATGATCTTGGGGTGGGTTGCATCAGGAAGACGCACAACCGGCGGAGTTCTTAGGCGGGACCGGGAGATTTCCGCCGCTTTCCTCGCCGCCCGATGCATGAGAGCGCCAAATCCGTTGCCAGTGCCGGACCCGCGCCCCAGATCTCGCCGGCCTCCCCATCCCCATGCCCACGAAAACCGCCTATCTCACCATCGACGACGGCCCCTCGCCACTCATGGCCGAACGCGTCGAGTTCCTCGCCGGCCTCGGCCTTCCTGCGATCTGGTTCTGCCGCGGCGACTATCTTGAGGAGCGGCCCGAGGCCGCGCTCGCCGCCCTGCGCCACGGCTCGCTCCTCGGCAACCACACCTACGACCACAGCTACTGCTCGAAACTCACCCGCGCGCAGTTCCGCGAGCAGCTCGAGCGCACCGACCGCATCATCGACGCGCTCCACATGCGCGCCGGGGTGCCGCGCCGGGCGAAGCTGTTCCGCTTCCCCTACGAGGACCACATCGGCCCGCCCGAACACTTCGCCGCCCTGCAGGCGGAGCTGCGCGCCCAGGGTTTCGTGCGCCCGGCCTTCGCCGATGTCACCTACCGCTATTTCCACGCCGCGGAGCGCCGACACGACCTCTCGGTCTTCTGGACCTACGACACCCGCGACTGGTCCCTGCCCGCGGCCGACGATCCCCGCGCCCCGGCCGCGCTCGCCGAGGTGCTGGCCCGCATGGACCTCCACGACCCCGAAGGCACACTGGGCCTCAACCAGCCCGGCACCGCCGAGGTCGTCGTGATGCACGACCATGCCCACACGGGCCACCAATGGCGGCGCCTCGTCGAGGGACTGCTCGCCAAGGGACTGCGGTTCGGGCTGCCAGCGTTATGAACTGTCGGCTGGCCCCCCGCCGCGGGTGGCACGATATTTTCACAAGATCTCGACGTCCGCCCGGCAAGGGACTCAGATCTGCCCCACCCCTTCTGTTCGTCCGTCCATCCCCCCACTAAGACCATATGAACACCCCGACCATCGAAACTCAGCCCCCCCGTTCGCCCCGGTTCCGCGCCGCGGCGCTCTCCGGAATGC
>JAEXPG010000425.1 GCA_023447015.1 Verrucomicrobiota bacterium | reverse complement strand
TGCGCGACCAGATGCAGGCCGCGCTCAAGCCCGAGGTCTTCCGCAAGCTCTACACCGACTTCGCCGCGCAGAACCCGAAGTGGAACGAGATCCCGTCGTCGACCGGCAACGTCTACGAGTGGGACCGTCAGTCGACCTACATCCAGGAGCCGCCGTTCTTCGCGAACTTCGGCATGGCGGCCGGCACGATCTCCGAGATCAAGGGAGCGAAGGCGCTCGGCATCTTCGGCGACTCGGTCACGACCGACCACATCTCGCCCGCCGGTGCGATCAAGAAGAGCTCCCCCGCGGGCCGCTTCCTGCTCGAGAACGGCGTGGCGTTCGAGGACTTCAACTCCTACGGCTCGCGCCGCGGCAACGACCGCATCATGACCCGCGGCACGTTCGCCAACGTCCGCATCAAGAACCTGATGCTGGGCGGCGAAGAGGGCGGAAACACCATCTACCAGCCCACGGGCGAGAAGATGGCGATCTACGATGCCGCCGCGAAGCACATCGCCGCCGGTACGCCGCTCATCGTCGTGGCCGGCCAGGAGTACGGCACCGGTTCGTCGCGCGACTGGGCGGCGAAGGGCACCAACCTCCTCGGCGTGAAGGTCGTCGTCGCGCAGAGTTTCGAACGCATCCACCGTTCGAACCTCGTCGGTATGGGCGTGCTCCCGCTCCAGTTCAAGGACGGCACCACCGCGCAGACGCTGAAGCTCGACGGCACCGAGACCTACGATGTCGTCGGCCTTTCTCCGGCGATCCGCCCGCAGCAGGACCTCGTGCTCCGCATCACCCGCAAGGGCGGCGCGGTGGAGGACGTCCCGGTGCGCTGCCGCATCGATACTCCCATCGAGATCGACTACTACGCGCACGGGGGGATTCTCCCCTACGTGTTGCGCGAAATCCTTAAGCGTGGACAATAGAGCCCGATTGTAGCTCTTCGTAGCACGCGCGAATCAGCCCAGCCCTCCCAGCTCCCTCCTCACACATGCCGGAAGCCGCCGCAAAACCCGTGTTCCTGGTGGACACCTTTGCCAGTCCCGTCGCGATCAAGATCGACGGTCGAGCCTCGTTCATGAACTGCGCCTGCCTGCGGGATTTCTTCACGGAAATGATCCGGCAGGGGAAGACCAAGTTCGTGGTCGATTTCCGGCTGTGTGCGAGCATGGACAGCACCTTTCTTGGCGTGTTGGCGGGGGCGGCGCTGGAGCTGCGCAAGCTCGAGCCGCCGGGGTCGCTGATTGTCGCCCGCGTGGGGCCGCGCAACCTCGAGCTGCTGCGCAATCTCGGTCTGCATCGCCTGCTGGTTGTCGACACGGGGGAGACCTCGCCTCTGGTCGAGACCGTCGGCGGGCAGGCTCTGGTCTGCAATGCCCCGCGCACGGAGCTGGACAACGCGAGGATGGTCCTGGAGGCGCATGAGAATCTGGTCAGCGCCGACTCCGGCAACCAGAGCAAGTTCCAGGACGTGCTCACGTTCCTGAAAACCCGCGTCGACCAAGGTTGAACGGCGCCGGTGCGGCGCTGTCGGGATGCCCCCTGTCGTCCTGCCGTGCGGGGTCGACGCTTCGTGTTCCGGACCGGTGGCGGGGCTCGATTTCTCCCGCGAAGAGTTCTCGCCCCGCAACGCGACGGCGCTCATAAAGCCGGGCGAACCATCGCCCTCGCCCCACCATGGCCATTTTTCTCATCGGCGCGCTTCTCGGACTCCTGGCCGGCTTGTGGCAGGTGCGCCGCGTGCGTCGTGAGGCCGATCAGCACGCCGAGGACAAGCAGCTGGTGCTCCAGGAGAAGCAGATCGTCGTCGACTTCATGCACAGCATGGTGGAGTCGCTGGGCGAGAATCTCAGTCGCGAGGCGCTGCTGCAGCGCATCGTGCATGCCGCGATCCTCAGCACCGGGGCGTTGAGCGCCTGCCTTTTCGAACGGACGCCGCGCGACACGATGCGCGGCGTGGCGGTGGAGGGCCTTTTCCCGCCCCACCGGCCGCTGCCGGACAGCATGCGCCAGAAGGCGACGACCCGCGCACGTTTCCTCGAACAGATCCTGCGGTCGGAGGAGTTTCCGGCCGCGGAAGGTGTGGTGGGCCGGGTTGCCCACAGCGGGCAGGCGGTCTTCATCGCCGACGCGACGAAGGACGAGCGGGTGCCCAAGCATGACGATCCGGCGCTGAAGGTGAGTTCGCTGATCGCCGCGCCGGTCGTGTTCCGCGGCGAGTTCTATGGGGTGCTCTGTGTCGTGAACCCCGCCGATGGCCTGCCGTTCAACGAGAGCGATTTCTCGCTCGTGTGTTCGCTGGCCGAGCAGGCGGGCATGGCGGTGCACAACCAGAGCCTTCTGCGCTTCCAGATCGAGAAACGGCAGCTCGATCTCGATCTGGCCCTGGCGAGCAGCATCCAGCAGCTCCTGCTTCCCGCCGAGGCGCCGTTGATCCCCGGGCTCGCGCTCGATGCGCGCTACCGCGCCGCCCAGCAGGTGAGTGGCGACCTCTACGATCTCATCCCGCTGCCGGATGGCCGGCTGGGGGTCGCGGTGGCCGATGTCTCGGGCAAGGGCATCGCGGCTTCGCTCTTGATGGCCATCTGCCGCACCAACCTCCGGCAGTTCGCGCTGCGCAACGACTCGCCGGCCGCGGTGCTGGCCGAGGTCAACCGGGCGATGGGGGGCGAGATCCGCCAAGGCATGTACATCACGATGATCTATGCGATCGTCGACCCCGCGCGCGACGAGATCTGCTATGCCCGGGCCGGCCATGAGTTGCCTCTGCTCCTGCGGGGGAACGCGGCGGGCGGGAACCGCGCCGAGTTTCTCGCGTCCGAGGGCATGCCGGTCGGGCTGGTGCCCGATGAGATCTTCAGGCCGGTGCTGGCCGAGGAGCGCATCGGCTTCGCCTCCGGCGACGTCTTCGTGCTCTACACCGACGGGCTCACCGAGGCGCCCAACGAGGCGGGCCAGGAGTTCTCCGGCGCGCGCCTGGCCGCTGCGGTGTGCAACCTCGGCGGTCTGCTCCCGTCGGCGATCAACGATGGCATCCTCGAGCGGGTGGTCCGCTTCACGGCGCGGGAACAGGCGCACGACGACTTCACCTTGGTGACGATCCGGCGGGTGTGACTGGTCCGTGCCGCGGTTCCGGATTACACGATCGGTCCGGCGGCGCCTTTGCGAATTGCACGTGATCGGTTTAGCCTGCGCGCGCCAATCAGCCGGTTGCGATGATCGACCGCATCAACGCCAGCATCGATCTCTACTCCCACCTGCGGCTTGAGGTCACCCTGCAGGGGCAGCACCGCGCGCG